>JAQBOS010000311.1 GCA_028287925.1 Mucilaginibacter sp.
TTTACCTTTCAGCTTTCGCCTTTCTTTTCACCTTTTTTCTTAATTTTGTGCTTCCTTTCAAAAAAACGATATTACATTGGAGCACCAGGAATTAACCACCGTTGAAACCGCCAAAGATTTAGGCTTACTACCCGAAGAATTTGAACGTATAAAAGAGATATTAGGGCGCGTGCCCAATTTTACTGAGCTGTCTATATTCTCGGTAATGTGGAGTGAGCACTGCTCCTACAAAAACTCAATCACCTGGCTAAAAACTTTACCAAAGGATGGTCCGCGGATGCTGGCTAAGGCAGGTGAAGAAAATGCTGGTCTTGTTGATCTTGGCGGCGGCGTTGGCTGTGCCTTTAAAATAGAATCACACAACCACCCATCAGCGCTTGAACCCTACCAGGGGGCTGCAACAGGAGTTGGCGGCATCAATCGTGATATATTTACAATGGGAGCAAGGCCAATTGCACAATTAAACTCCCTGCGTTTTGGCGATTTAAGCCTTGACCGTACCAAATGGCTTATTAAGGGTGTTGTTAAAGGCATCAGCCACTACGGTAATGCTTTCGGCATCCCAACTGTTGGCGGTGAGCTGTTTTTTGATGAATGCTATAATGTTAATCCGCTGGTTAACGCTTTCTCGGCAGGAATAGTAAGAGAAGGCGATACCGTATCGGCAACATCATATGGTGTTGGCAACCCGGTTTATATAGTAGGTTCAGCAACCGGTAAAGACGGCATCCACGGTGCTGCTTTTGCATCAAAAGATATTACAGAAGATTCGGTTAACGATCTTCCGGCAGTGCAGGTTGGTGACCCCTTCCAGGAAAAACTATTGCTTGAGGCCACGCTTGAAGTTATTAAAACCGGCGCTGTTGTAGGTATGCAGGATATGGGTGCGGCAGGGATCATCTGCTCAAACTCCGAAATGTCGGCCAAAGGCGAACATGGTATGGTTATTTGGTTAGATAAGGTACCAATGCGCCAGGAGCATATGAAACCTTATGAGATCTTGCTTTCCGAATCACAGGAGCGCATGTTGATTGTGGTTCATAAAGGCCGTGAAAAAGAGGTTGAGGCTGTGTTTGATAAATGGGATCTGAATTGTGCTATTATTGGTGAGGTTACCGATACCCAGCGCCTTGTATATTATATGAATGGCGAAATGGTTGCCGATGTGCCTGCTTATGATCTTGTTTTAGGCGGTGGTGCACCAATTTATGAACGCGAATACCGTGAGCCGGCTTATTTTGCCGAAAACCAGAAATTTAAAATTGAAGATGTTGCCGAACCTGCCGATCTGATTGCGGTAGCTGAGCATTTGATTGGTCATCCAAATATTGCTTCAAAAAGATGGGTGACTGATCAGTACGATTCAATGATCGGCACTTCAACCATGACAACTAACCGCCCATGCGATGCTGCGGTGGTTGCTGTTAAAGATACAGACAAAGCAATTGTTATTACGGTTGACTGCCAATCCCGTTATGTATACGCCGATCCGCAAAAAGGTACCGCTATTGCTGTTGCTGAAGCGGCACGTAATATAACCTGCGCCGGCGGCGAACCTGTTGCTATAACCAATTGCCTTAACTTTGGCAATCCATACAAACCCGAAGTTTACTGGCAGTTTGTTGGGGCGATTAAAGGAATGGGCGAAGCCTGCCGCAAGTTTGAAACCCCGGTTACAGGCGGTAACGTAAGCTTTTATAACCAATCAACAGATGATGGACCAGTATTTCCAACACCTACTATTGGGATGCTTGGCGTAATGGATGACCTGTCAAACCTGATGACATCAGACTTTAAACAACCGGGCGATCTTGTTTACCTGGTTGGTGAATCTGTTAATGATATTGCATCGTCACAATACCTGGCATCATACCATAAAATACTGGCGGCACCTGCTCCATATTTTGATCTGGATAAGGAATACGCCATGCACCAGGTTGTAAAACAGCTGATCCAGCATAAAGTTATCCAGTCGGCTCATGATGTGGCTGATGGCGGCTTATACATTACGCTTATTGAATCGGCCATGCCAAATGGCCTTGGTTTTGAAATTGAAACTGATAGCGATATCCGTAAAGATGCTTTCCTTTTTGGCGAGGCGCAGGGCAGGGTAGTGGTAAGTATTGCACCAGACGACCAGGAACGCTTTATTGAGCTAATGTCAACCAGTGAAGTTGATTTTAGCCTGCTTGGTACAGTTACTAATGGTTTTTTAAATGTTGATGAAGAACTGTTTGGGCATATCACCGATATAAAAATGGTTTATAACAATGTGCTGCATGAAATATTGGGCGCATAAGAGGAGTCAGTAGTCTTTAGTCGAGAGCCTGGAGTCAAAAAACAAAAAAAGAATTTTCGTAGAGACGCGATGCTTCGCGTCTCCCGCAGGACAGGTTTGTAATTTTGTGTGATGGAAAAATATCTTGTTGTAATAGAAAAAGCAAAGGACAACTATTCGGCGTTTTCGCCGGATGTTTGGGGATGTATTGCTACGGGAAAAACTGTGGAAGAAACGCTATCGCAGATTAAGGAAGCTTTACAATTGCATATCGATTCAATGGTAAATGATGGTGAGGATATTCCAAAAGGAAAAGGGATTAGCCAGCATATCTCAGACGGTGTCTTTAAAGAAGGCGAAATTGCAGAAGAATATTTTATAACAGAAGTTGAAATAGCAGTACCGCAGCATGCTTAAGCTAAACCGGGTACATCATATAGCTATTATCTGTTCAGATTATGAAAGATCTAAACATTTTTACAGCGTTATACTTGGTTTAAAAATAGTTCGCGAAGTTTACCGCGAAGAAAGACGATCATACAAGCTTGATCTGGAAGTGGGGAACCTGTACCAGGTCGAGCTTTTTTCATTTCCTGATCCTCCTGCACGGCCATCCCGGCCAGAGGCTGTGGGTTTGCGTCATTTAGCCTTTGAGGTTGATGACATAGAAGAGGCAATAGCCCATATTAAAAGCTTTGATATTATTATTGAACCAATAAGGATAGATGAGTTTACCGGCAAGCGCTTTACCTTTTTTGCTGATCCGGATGGTTTGCCTGTTGAGCTTTATGAGAAGTAATTAGTTATATCTAACAGCACGAACTTCCTGCATTATTTCTTCTTCAGAAATGTCCGAGTTTGGCAATAATTTATCCATTAATTGCCATCTTTCTTTGAAAGTTTGTTTGTCAATTTTATCTGCTATCTCTAGCTGTTCAGATTTTGATAGCATGTTGAATAATTGAAGGACTTTATTTACGCTAACTGTTTCCATGATTTTTCTTTCCTTGTATTCAAATTTACGCATTTAGTAATAAATTGCATCAATCTTTTAAACGCAGCATCTCAATAAATTTTTATTGTGTAAAAAGGAACTGAAAAAATATAGTATAGTACTATGATAACTAATTAATGTAAAATAAAATAATACTTGATCCAATGAACGTTCCGAAAAAAAGTCTTTTATTGTGTTTCCTGTTTCTTGTATTAACTAACACTTTACAGGCCCAGGATAAATACCAGGCAACCTGGGAGTCGCTATCAAAATATAAAACACCTGATTGGTTTCGTGATGCCAAGTTTGGGATCTTTATCCACTGGGGTGTATATTCGGTTCCTGCTTTTGGTTCAGAATGGTATCCACGCCAGATGTACCTTTCAGGCTCCCCGGAATATAAACACCATATTGAAACATACGGACCTCAAAGCAAGTTTGGCTATAAAGATTTTATCCCGATGTTTAAGGCTGAAAAGTTTGATCCGCAGGCGTGGGTTGCCTTGTTTAAAAAATCAGGCGCCAAATATGTAGTACCTGTTGCCGAACATCATGATGGCTTTGCAATGTATAAAACCTCGCTCTCAAAATGGAATGCCTTTGAAATGGGCCCGAAACGCGATGTGATTGGCGAGCTTGCCGCAGAAATAAAGAAACAGGGACTTATATTCGGTTTATCATCACACCGTATTGAACATTGGTGGTTTTTTAATGGCGGACGCAAGTTTGATTCGGATGTGCTTGATCCTAAATATGACAATTATTACGGGCCCGCACATAACGAGGATGAAACCATGTCGCCTGAGTATATGAATGACTGGATGATGCGTGATATTGAATTGGTCAATAATTATCAGCCGCAACTGGTTTGGTTTGATTGGTGGATTGAGCAACCTGCCCTTACTCCTTACCGGAAATCATTTGCCGCATTTTATTATAATAAAGGGCTGGACTGGAATAAAGGGGTGGTAATTAATTATAAAAATATTTCTTATCCTGATGGTGCGGCTGTACTTGACCTTGAACGGGGAAAGCTTGGCAGCATCAGGCCGCAGCCATGGCAAACCGATGACGCCATTGGTAACCAGTCATGGGGATACACTACTACAAACACTTTTAAAGATGCCAGGTATGTTGTAACCAATTTGATAGACATTGTAAGTAAAAATGGAAACCTGCTGCTAAACATCGGCCCGAAAGCAGACGGAACTATTACCGACCAGGAAACACAGGTTTTGCTTGGCACAGGTAAGTGGCTTGATGTAAATGGCGATGCTATATATGGAACCCGTCCCTGGAAAATTTATGGCGAAGGCCCTACCAAATCGGCAAGCGGGTCATTTGCCGATCAAAAGGTGCCGTTTAACTGGCACGATATTAGGTTTACAACCAAAGAAGATATCTTGTATGCCACTGCTTTAGGTTTACCCGAAGGGCCGGTAAGCATAAAAGCATTAGCGTTAAAAGCGGGGAGTGACAAAGTTGAAACTGTTAAAATGCTTGGGAGTGATCAAAAGCTGGTATGGAAACAAAAAGATGATGAGCTGGTCATCCAGCCATCAAAAAACTATCCGTCTGAATATGCAGTGAGCTATGTTATAACCTTTAATAAATAGCGGGTGTCAAAAATTTTCCATTTTAAACAATTCAATGTTGATCAAACAGGATGCGCCATGAAGATCAATACTGATGGGGTGCTGCTCGGCGCAATTGCTGCAGGAGATAATCCTGGAAGGATCCTGGATATTGGCACCGGGACTGGTGTTATTGCCCTGATGCTCGCTCAAAAGTTTACTAAAGCGCAAATTGATGCTGTTGAAGTTGATATATCAGCAGCCAAAACTGCTACTGAAAATTTTAAGAACGCTGCTTTTTGTGACCGGCTGAATATTTTCCCGGTGAGTATTGAGATTTTCTTTGATAATCATCCCGGGAATAAATATGATCTCATCATATCCAATCCACCGTTTTATATAAACTCGCTTGAATCGCCAAAGGCAAAAAAAACGTTAGCAAAACATACTGATGCGGATTTTTTTGAGGAGTTAATGAAAGATATAACGAAGCATTTGTCGCTGAAAGGTGTAAGTTGGTTGATCTTACCTGTTCAAACTGTAATACTGATAAAGGAATTGGCATCACAAAATGGTCTGCGTCTGCAGAAAACAATTGTTATCCGCTCATTTGAAAATTCAGAACCACATAGGGAAATTGTATGTTTTGGATTTGAAGAAGTTTTGCCGCAAACAACTAGTTTTACCATTTATAAAACTGCGGGCATTTATTCTGATGAATATAAAACGTTATTACAGCCGTATTTCTTGAACTTTTAATTTTTTTGATTAATAAATGACTAAAATAGGCCTCATTTCCGATACCCACAGCTACCTTGACGATGCAGTTTTTAAACACTTTGAAAACTGTGATGAGATCTGGCATGCGGGAGATTTCGGCAGTATTGAAGTAGCGGATCAACTTGCTGCCTTTAAACCATTCAAGGGTGTTTATGGCAATATTGATGGCGCTGATATCCGAATAACCTACCCCGAAAACCTAAGATTTAAATGCGAAAACGTTGATGTTTGGATAACACACATTGGTGGTTACCCTGACAGATATAGTGCACAGGTAAAGCCTGAAATTTATACCAATCCACCCCAGCTGTTTATCTGCGGGCACTCGCATATTTTAAAGGTTATTTACGATAAAAAGATCAGCTGTCTGCACCTGAATCCCGGTGCCGCAGGTAAACAAGGCTGGCAAAAGGTTAGGACGCTAATGCGTTTCAGCATTGATAATGATAAAATTAAAGATTTACAAATCATTGAGTTAGTTGGAAAGTAGTTCTACCCAATGATTTCCTAATCGGTGAAATCAATTCAAATCAGTGCAATCAAAAAATCACAACAAATTCACCTTCGCATTTTCCATCTCAAAAACAGAATCAACCAGCAGATTTTTCTGTTTGCCGGCTGCAACAGCCAAAACATCGCAACGCTCATTTTCAGGATGACCGTTATGCCCGCGTACCCATACAAATTTTATTTTATGCAACTTGCTTACATCCAGGTAACGCAGCCAAAGGTCTTTATTCTTTTTACCGGCGAATCCCTTTAACAGCCAGCCATTCACCCATTTTTTTTCGATGGAATCAATAACATATTTGGAGTCAGAGAAGATGGCGACATCCTGGTTTGGCGTTTTTAAAGCTTCAAGGCCTTTAATAACAGCCATCAGCTCCATGCGGTTATTGGTGGTTTTTCGGAAACCCTCAGAAAGTTCCTTATAATGTTTGCCCGAACGCAAAATTACCCCATAACCACCCGGTCCCGGGTTTCCGCTTGATGCTCCGTCTGTAAATATTTCGATCATTTGTTAGTTCATGGTTCATAGTTGATGGTTCATAGCCAAAATAGCCATTAGCAGCAACTAATCATTACGCCAAAAATATAAAATAAATCAGGTTGGTCCATGAATTTTCGGCCATGAACTATGAACCATTAGCGATTAACTTTTTTAGACTTCAGCCTCAATGAATTCCCAATAACCACCACATCACTGAAAGCCATGGTGAAGGCGCCAAGCATCGGGTTTAGGAAACCTAATGCGGCAACAGGGATGGCAATAATGTTATAGGCAAATGCCCAGAAAAGATTTTGTTTTATAGTAAGTAACGTGTGCTTGCTGATCTGAAGGAATTTAACAACTGAATGCAGGTCGGTATTCAACAATATTACCCGGGCAGATTGGATGGCTACCTGGCTGGCATCGTTCATAGATACGCCTACATCGGCCTTGGTTAGGGCGGGGGCATCATTAATGCCATCGCCTATCATAACGGTTTTACCCTTTTGTTTGTAAATATCAATAATAGTCAGCTTTTCTTCAGGAAGCTTTTCTGAATGCACATCATCAATACCTATCAGCTTTGCTACTTTCAAACACCTGTTATTTTTATCACCACTTAACAATACCGGGATGATATTCATTTTTTTTAGCTGTGTGATAAGCATTGCCGCATCAGGCTTAATTTCATCATCAATGGCTATTTGAGCAAGCAGCTTTTGATTTTTATAGAGTGAAATATTAAAACCACTTTCATCAGCAGCTTTACCCGAACCTAAAAAGTAATGATTGCCTTCCACATCCTCGGCACGCATGCCCAACCCTTTTTCTTCCTTGGCAGATTTTAATATGACTTTGATTTGCGGTAAAGTTTTTAGCTCATTCACTAACGATTTCGCGATAGGATGGCTTGACCGTTCTTCAATAGCCATAATGACGCCCCTTATCTGCTCAACACTTGCATCACCTTCCACTTTTATTTCATTTATGCGGAACTTACCGGTGGTTAATGTGCCAGTTTTATCAAATACAACATATTTGGTATGGGCAACGGCCTCAATAGTATCGCCGCCCTTTATCAGGATGCCGTTTTTGGCTGCACGGCCCAGACCCACCATAACGGCAGTAGGCGTAGCCAGTCCCATTGCGCAGGGGCACGAGATCACCAAAACAGCAATAGCATGCATTAGGGCAGCTTGCATGCTGGTATGCCCGGCAAAGTAAGTAAGTACAAAGGTTATAATGGAGATCAAAATAACAGCAGGTACAAATATAGAAGCCACCTTATCACCCAGTTTTTGCACCGGCGGTTTGGCTGCCTGCGCTTTTTTCATCAGGTCGATGATCTGTGCCAGTATGGTATTGGATCCTACTTTTGTAGCCAGCATGGTTATGTTACCGTGCTGGATAATGGTGCCGCCAATAACTGTGTCGTATTTTTCTTTTTCAACCGGGATGCTTTCACCTGTAAGCATAGCTTCATCAACCGAGGCGCTGCCCGAAAGTACTTCGCCATCAACAGGTACCTTATCACCCTGGTTCACTATCAGCGTATCGCCCGGGCGAACATCTTTTGCGCTGATCACCTCTACTTCGCCGTTTATAACCCGGTTTGCGTTTACCTGCTGGATTTTTATAAGATCTTTTACTGCTGATGTTGTTTGTGTAACAGATCTTTTTTCAAATACATTACCCAGCAGTACTAATGTAATAATGGTAGCGCAGGTTTCGTAAAATTGGTATTGTTCGCCCATATTTTGAAGGGTACCCACCAAACTATATACAAAAGCTGCGGTCGATCCAACAAATATCAGTACATCCATATTGGGCACGCCACCTCTTATGGAGTTAATGGCGCTTTTGCCAAAATGCAGGCATCCCACAAAAAAAACAGGCAGGCAAAGTAATAACTGTACTATTGGGTTATGCAAAAAATGCCAGGGCAAAATCATATGCAGCAGCAGGGGAGCCGTAAGCACGGCGCAAAAGATGAATTTATTCTCCACCTTTTCATAAAATGGAGTAACTTGTGTTGCAGGGTCATCCACCACTTTAAAGCCCAAACCTTCAATGTCTTTAATAATGCCGGGCAGGTTAGTCGTGTCATCATTTGAAAACTTAACCTCCTCGCTGGCAAAATCAACCAGGATATTATGTAAGCCCTTTTTCTCCAAAAGCTTATGGATAGACAAGGCGCAATTGTTACAATGCATCCCGGTCACATTAAGTTCAATCAATTGCTCTGCCATAATACAAAGCTACCTTTGTTTGCAGCTATTTGGGTAAACTGATTGTAATATTAGTTTTTAAAGGCTGTGAAAGGTTATAGGGAGGTTATAAAGGTTGTAGTTGTTGTAAGTGTTGGAAAATCAGTGTTTTTTAGATCCCTTACAACAGCTACTACAACTACAACCTTTACAACAACTACAACCTTTACAACTTAAAACAAAAAAGACTTTGCAAATTAGCTTAAGATTCCTATTTTTGCACTCTCCAAAACGGTAGATGTAGCTCAGTTGGTTAGAGCATCGGTTTGTGGTACCGAGGGTCGTGGGTTCGAGCCCCATCATTTACCCCGCGTGGGGCAGAAGTCGAACATCGGACTTTTGCCCCATTTTTTTTGCCTGCAACTCTTTGTTTTTCAGGTAAATCATCTCGGCAGCCTTGTTCATGTCCTGGGTTCGACATCCCCCTTTTGTGTACGTTAATTTTTGTGGGTACAGCATACCTACTAAGTATCTTTTGCCTATCACGCTCGCATTTTCATATAATTTGTCCAAATTCAGTAAACTATCTACTGCCTCCTGCACGATAGTTTTTATATCCAGTACCACCGCATTTTGCGTATTCAACTCGTTTAACCGTGCTTCCAGGCGCATAATGCTCTCGCCGCATTGTTCTTTAATCAGTCGATAATCCGCAGAAGAAATATCATCATTCAGCATTAGTTCCCGTGCATTGTCTATCTTTTTGTTCAGCTGGCCGATCTGTAGGATAAAGTCTTTCCGTTCCTCCACAAATGACCGGGTCTGGTTATGATAACAATCGGTCACCGTTTCCTTGAACAGTTCGGCATAACCATTCCGGGGAATGAACTGCATCAATTCCTCCAGAAAAGCATTGTTGACCTCCTGTGCATGGAAGCGAACCCCGCAGGATGAACGACAATGGTAATATACGCGATAGGTGGTTTTGCCTTTGGAGGCGCTACCCGTCAGCATGCGGGGACATTTTGGGCATTTCAGGAAATTGCGCAAAGGCAGATCTTCGGGTGTAGCAATAGGGAAACCGTATTGCCGTTTGCGGGTGTCAAGAATATCCTGTACCCGGAAAAAAAGCGCTTCGGAAATTAGCGGTTTGTGCAGGCCCTGTACCAGGCGCATTTCTTCGTCCTTATATTTAGGTACTACGATTTTTCCGCAATACATCGGGTTACGCAAGATCGTATAGAAATTATTCTTACTGCACGGGATACCTTTGGCGACGACGGCCTTTAAAATATGTTCGCCGGAAAAAATACCTTCTGCCAATTGCTCAAAAGCCCATCGCATAATGGACGCTTCCGGTTCTTTCAGCGCGATATACCGCCGCCCGTCTTCCCTGATTCGGTTAATATAACCCAAAGGTGCTTTATTCGTATAACGGCCTTCTTTTTTGGCCTGCCGTATGCCGGCTTTGGTGTTCATTCCACGTCGGTCATTTTCAATTTCCGGGGTAGTCAGGTAAACCGCCAGCATCATCTTGTTCTCCGGCACATCCAGGTTCAGCGGTTGTTCAATGGCCTGCGGATCAACGCCCAGTTTTTTTAGGTGGGCGATCATTTGGTAGGCATCGCTCGTGTTCCTGCTGAATCGGTCCCATTTGGTAAATAACAACAGGTCAGATTTTCCCCGGTGCCTTCTCAAGTGCACCATCAGTTTTTTCCATTCCGGCCGGAAAAAAGTTTTGGCGGAATAGTCTTCGATAAATACTTCCCTAACCCTGATATGGTATTGTTCACAATACCTGGTTAATGTTTCCTGCTGGCTTCGCAAAGAGTAGCCTTTCTCCGCCTGCTCATCCGTACTGACACGGACATACAAATCTGCGATCTTCATCATTTTTTGTTTTTAGTACATCCTTTTTTCTTTTCAACCAAAGCTTTTTTTCCTGCGTTACAGCACGCAGGATCGCCTCGCTTACAGACAAGTTACTCGTTTTATAAAGGAAATCCAACAGGAATTCGGCTTTTTCCAGGCTAATGCTGGTGCCGTAATTCGCAAGTATCTTCTGCCCTTTTTCTGGCGTTAATGTTCGTTTTTCGTTTCGGATCAGTGGTTGCATAGTAGTGATTTTCAAAATGCAAGGATGGGCATTGCGAAAAATTCAAATGCTCTACTATGGAAAAATATTAACGCGCTTTAAATAGCCTATATTCGCATTAACGAACTTTATTATCAATGACCCACAAAGTTTTCATTAGTTATTCGGCGTATGATCGTCAATTTGTCTCATGGTTAGTCGATGAATTAAAATCAGCGAATGTAGACGTTTGGTGGGATCAGCAAGAAGTAACAACGGGAGATTATATCAAGGATAAAATAAAGGAAGGAATTCAAGCGAGTAGTGCATTTATTATTATTTTAAGTAAAAATTCAGCGAAGTCGACCTGGGTAAAATATGAACTGAACTCAGCGTTGATGTTCAAAGCCGCAGAAAATAACGTAAGGATCATTCCAATCAAAATTGATGACTTTCCTGTACCGCCGGATTTAATGAACTACATCTATGTTGATGCTTCTATCGACAGACAAAAAGCCATTTCCTCAATAATCCGAACGCTTTCTATTTCGGATGAGCAGACCTATAAGTTCAAGGATTGGACGGATTTTACCGCAAGGCGGTTTGAAGAGTTAGTTCATGATTTATTACTCGAAGATGGCCATACAGTAAAAAGGATGCCACCCACCAGAGATGAGAGTTTTGATTTAGAAATACAAGAAACTAACAGTTTTAATCAATTGGAAAGAACCCTCGTTGAGGTTAAGTTTTTCCAGTCGCGGAAATTAAGTATTAGTAATTTAACAGTGTTGTACGGCGCGCTATTAATATCTAATGCTACTCGTGGGTTATTAGTTACAAATTCGGAACTTACAAATGAGGCTAAAGAGTTTCTTATTAAAACCGCTCCTAAATTAACTGTTTGGGAAGGACTCAGCGTACGTAGTAAATTAATAGAAAGACCTGTACTAATTCGGAAATATTTTCCTGGTTCGGTGCCTCGAAAAGAATCTGTGAATCTCGTAGACGACGAGCTTCAAATGACACAAAGTTTAATAAAAGAGCTGGACAACTGCCCAGAAGGTATGCCGGGGTGGAAAGATTATGAAAATATCTGCATTGAAATCTTTAACTATTTGTTTGTACCTCCGTTAAATGAGCCTAAAATTCAGTATAAAAGAGAATCAGGCATCGATATAAGGGACGCAATATATCCAAATAGGGGTTTGGATGATAACTGGCGGTTTATTCGAGAGGATTATGATGCTAAGTACATCGTAGTTGAATTTAAGAACTATGCAGAAAATGGGAGTGATATAGATAAACATGTCGTCCTTCAGATAGATGACTATCTCAAAAAGCAAACAATTGGTCATTCTGGAATCATTTGCAGCAAAAAATCACCCAATAGCAGTGGTCTCGAAAAGCGTCGCGACATCTTCATTGAAAACAACAAACTGGTTCTTTTTTTAAACAATGAACATTTGAAGGATATGCTACTTCGTAAATATAAGAAACTCGACCTTTTTGATGTTATCAACGATTTGATTGATGATTTTAATCTGAAATTTTGAATTACCAAATAGTAACCCTTCGTTTGCGGTTATAGGTTAAACCTATTTATCTCTACTAGAGTAAACCTCCTTTTCATAGCCGCCACCTTTGGCTATCCAAACGAATAGCCATGAAACCAACAAAAGACCCCAATGTCAAAGGCCGTAAATACAACGGCCACCCGCACCTGAAGCTGTACCGCGTCAGGCAATCGCCGCGCACGCGGATACTTTGTTCCACTGGAAATCGCGCCGCCAGCAGCAACCACCGAAAACAGCACCAGCGATTATTAACGCATTAACCAACATTTAGCAGCACCCAGGCAGGCGATTTCTATAGCCCGCAAGGGCTAAGCAAAGATGTATTTTTGTATACAAAAATGATCTTTGCCGTCCATACGGCCGGGGATTTACTCGGAACTCGCAAATCCTGGAAGCGCTGGAAACCCTCCTGTATGCCCCGCAGAAAAGCAAACGATCCCGAAGCCCTGTTAACGCACCCCATCATCTTCCGCGTCAGCGAAACCGTCTTTAAACGGCTGGAAAAAACGCTGGCGGAAAGCGACTGCGGGAGCATCGGCGAGGTCGCCCGGAAGATCGTTTCGGACAAACCGATCAAATGCTTTTATATCGACATCACGCTGAACCCGGTAATGGAGGAACTGGCGCTGATCCGCAAGGAACTGAAAGCCATTGGCGTCAACATCAACCAGCTGACCAAGCGTTTCCACCAGGATGAAGGAGGGCGCCGCCGGCCTTATTATATCCTGCAGGTTGCCGAGCAACACAAACAGGCCGATATGAAAGTAGCGCGGCTGCTCATCCTCGTTTCTAAACTCACCAAGCGATGGTTGCCAGAATAAATACCGGGAAAAGCATTCGGGGGATGCTGCATTATAATGAAAATAAGGTCAGGGACGGCGAGGCACAACTGATCCTGGCCAGCGGTTTTGTCGGGGAGATCGGGGAGATGAGCTTCAACCAGAAATATGCCCGATTTCATCACCTGACGATGTTGAAGCCCAATGTGAAGACGAATGCCATGCATATCTCTTTGAACTTTCATTCCAGCGAGCAATTGAGCGATCCACAACTGCAACTGGTGGCCCAGGCCTATATGGACAAGATCGGTTTTGGCGATCAGCCCTATGTGGTTTACCGGCATGACGATTCGGCGCACCAGCATGTGCATATCGTAACGACGAATATCACGAAAGACCGGCAGCGGATCGACCTGCATGATATTGGTAAAAAACTGTCCGAGCCGGCAAGAAAGGCGATTGAGAAGGAGTTTAACCTGGTCAGGGCGCAGGGCAAGGAGTTAAAGGTGGGGCCTGGGATTAAGGCGGCTGACCCGGTTAAAGCGCAGTATGGTAAACTACCGACCAAAAAGGCGATGAGCAATATTGTTGCGGTGGTCAGCCGGGATTACCTGTTCACCTCGCTGGCGGAGTATAATGCTATTCTGAAGGGCTTTAATGTGATGGCTTTTCGCGGCGGGGAGGATACGGATATGTTCCAGCGGAAAGGGCTGATGTACACGATGCTGGATGCGAAGGGCCAGCCGGCAGGGGTGCCGATCAAATCCAGCGCATTCTATTCCAAGCCGACCTTATGGAACCTGGAAAAGAAATTCGGCCCGAACACGGAGAAACGCAAGGAATATCGATTGGCACTTAAACAGCGGCTAGACCAGGTGCTGGGGGCATATGCAAGTTTGACGCGGGGAGCTTTCCTTAAAGAAACTGCCGCATTGGGTATCGAGGTGAATTTCCGGGAGAACGAGCATGGTTTTATTTTCGGAATCACCTATATCGATCATCAAAACAAAACGGTGTTTAACGGCAGCGATCTGGGTAAGGCGTACAGCGCAAAGGCCATCACCGAAAGGTTCAGCAGCCGGACGAAACAGCAGCCAAAGGAAAAGGGGAACGAATTGCGGTCGGCACGGCGGAAACAAAGGGACATACTGCAACAACCGCAAGGCCAGCAAATTCAACCAACAGGACAAACGACACCGGCGGGAACGTCGTTACTGGAAACCTTGCTGGCGAACGGGCAAACGGGACCGGTTATGGGTGCGCCGCGTAAGCGCAAAAAGAAGAAGAAAAAAGGGCAGGAGCCGGATTACCAGGTCACTTTATAATCCAATCATTAATTAAAAAATAATTTCATACCAGAAGGAGGAATAAAGGAGGGAGCATATGCAAACCGGGGAGGATACACAGGGACTGCGCAAGATCATTGATTTAACGCGATTGATCAGCCTGGTCATTTTAAGCATTCATTTTTACAGCACCTGCTACCAGGCCTTCGCAGGCTGGGGCTGGACGGCTGCCGTCACAGACAGGTTGCTGGGCAACCTGGTCAAAACGGGCCTGTTCCGGGGGCTGCTCAAAGCCAAGCTGGCTGCTTTATTATTCCTGCTCATTTCCCTGCTTGGGGTCAAGGGGCGCAAGGAAGAAAATATCGGCTGGCGAAGTATAACGGCTTATGGGCTCACCGGCCTGCTGCTTTATTTTGCGGGGGTGCTCATTTTCTACTGGCAGGGTGGCAATACTTTAGTGGCTTTGGGCTATATGGGACTGACGGGCACGGGTTACCTGCTCATATTGACCGGTGGGGCTTATCTCTCCCGGTTATTAAAAGACCAATTGAGCAAAGACGTCTTTAACAGCGAGAACGAGACCTTTCCGCAGGAGGAACGGCTGCTGGATAATGCATATTCGATCAACCTGCCCGCGAAATACCGGCTTAAAGGAAAAACGAGGAACAGTTGGATCAATATCATCAACCCTTTCCGAGGAATTTTGGTAGCAGGCACGCCGGGAGCAGGTAAGTCCTATTTCGTGATCCGGCATATCATCGAGCAGCATATCCGGAAAGGGTTTACGCTTTTCCTTTATGATTTTAAGTTTGATGACCTTTCGGTGATCGTGTATCACGCATTGTTAAAATATAGAGGGAACTACCCGGTGAAGCCTACCTTCTGGGTGATCGATTTTGACCGCATTATCCACTGCTGTAACCCACTGTACCCGGAGAGCATGCTGGATATTACGGATGCGACCGACAGTTCCCGGACGATCATGCTGGGGCTGAACCGGGACTGGATCAAAAAACAGGGTGATTTTTTCGTGGAAAGCCCGATCAACTTTTTAACGGCAGTGATCTGGTACCTGCGCCGATACGAGGATGGGAAATATTGTACACTACCGCATGTGATCGAACTGATGCAGGCGGATTATGACCGGCTGTTCGCTTTGCTGGAAACCCAGGAGGAGATCAAGGTGCTGATCAATCCTTTTATCTCGGCCTACCATAACAATGCCATGGCGCAGCTGGAGGGGCAGATCGCCAGCGCGAAGATCAGCCTGGCGCGTTTGGCTTCGCCGCAATTGTATTATGTGTTGTCGGGGAATGATTTCACCCTGGATGTGAATAACCCGGAAGCGCCGAAGATCGTTTGTATGGGGAACAACCCGCAGAAGTTACAGGTTTACGGGGCGGTATTGTCCTTGTATATTTCCCGGATGATCAAGCTGGTCAACCGCAAGGGACAGCAGCCGTGCAGTTTAATATTCGATGAGTTCCCGACCATTTATTTTAATAATATGGATAGCCTGATCGCGACGGCAAGGAGCAATAAGGTGTCAACGACTTTGGCGGTACAGGATTTCAGCCAGCTGGTGAAGGATTACGGGAAAGAGCAGGCCGAGGTGATCACCGGTATTGTGGGGAATATCATCAGCGGGCAGGTGACGGGGGATACGGCGAAGAAATTATCGGAGAATTTCGGGAAGATCGTGCAGTCTCGGCAGAGCCTGAGCATCAATGCGGCGGATACATCGGTTTCGAAATCAACGCAGCTGGATTCTGCGGTACCGGCTTCGAAAATTGCGGCCTTGTCTTCCGGGGAGTTCGTGGGGATCGTGGCGGATAATCCGGAGCAGAAGATCGCGCTGAAAATGTTCCATGCGGAGATTCAGAATGATCATGCGGCGATCAAGGCGGAGACGGACGCGTATAAGCCGATCCCGCAGGCGGAGACGGTGACGGAGCTGGATATCCAAGAGAATTACCTGAGGGTTAAACGGGAGGTGGAGCGGCTGATCATTTCGGAGTTGAAAAAGCTGGAGGTGCCGGAGCCGGTAAAGCCCAAAACGAAAAAGTCGGGGGCAAAAACATGTAAGACGGTGCCGAAGGGCAGGACGGGGAAAGAGCTGGGTTTGGAAGGGAAGGCGATGTCGTTGTAATCTTGTAAAATATTAGCATAACTTTATAACTCCAAATTGATCGTTATGACAGCCCTAAAAGAGGATAATATCGGCCAGTTCCGATAGGATATCCTGCGTTGGGAGGGGTTCCGGACTGGATATTCCGGAAGGTTTGACTAGGC
>JAQBOS010000331.1 GCA_028287925.1 Mucilaginibacter sp.
TGAAGTTCCCGGCAGATCAGGCGAGGAGACTAAACGTATTTTATTAGTTAATCTTGAGCGTTTAAGATGGAGGAACAAGCCTTTTGAAGACAAATATGTTATTGTAAACATTCCTGATTTTTTTCTGAATGTTATTGATAGCGGTAAATCGGTATTAAAAATGAAGGTGTGTGTTGGGCAGGGCCGTAATATGGATAATGCCAACACTCTGGCTGCCTATAATGATACCTGTAAAATTGACAATCCTAATGAACATGAAACGCCCTTACTTAACAGCCTGATCCACAGTGTTGATGTTAATCCTATTTGGAATATCCCGCGGAGCATTGCTAACAAAGAGATCCTGGTTGAAGCTGCCAAAGATCGTTTTTACCTGTCAAATAAGGACATTGATGTGTATGAAAATGACAGGCTGGTTGAGAATCCGGAAGATATTGACTGGACAAAGATCACTAAACAAAACTCACCGTATGAGTTTAAACAAAAACCAGGGGCAGATAATTCTTTAGGTAAGATAAAATTCCTGTTTAATAACAAAAGCAGCGTTTATTTACATGATACGCCAGCCAAGAGCGCCTTTTACTGGAAAATGCGCGCGGTAAGCCATGGCTGTGTACGCTTAGGCGATCCGCAAGGCCTTGCATTAAACTTATTTGGCGCAGGGGACAAATACGACACGATAGTTAAGGATATGGCAACAGATAACCCCAACCCCACAAGCATCTACCTGCCTAAAAAAGTTCCTGTTTATATTACTTATGTTACCTGTTGGGTTGATGAAGGTGGCAAATTACAGTTCAGAAATGATGTGTACGGGCAGGATATCGTTTTGTATGATCATTTGCAAAAATTCCTGCAACCAACCAATCAATTAGTAGCAAAAAACTAATAAGCCATTGAACACGAATTGCACTAATTTATTCGAATTTCACGAATTGCATCGTCTAATTCGAGAAATGAAACAATTCAGAAAGGCGACAGGTTTTCCAAATCAAATTCGTGAAATTCGAAACAATTCGTGAAAATTAGTGCTCTTATAAACTTGCCAGTACGCTACCGTTTGTACCAGGGAAAACATAGCTTGCAGCCAGGTCCTGATCCAGGAATTTTGAGTTGTACCGCCGATCGTTACCATTAATAAACATAACCGTTTTATTTTTGATAATATCTATAACCTTGTCTGACATATCTAGCGGAACTGCAGGACAGCCATAGCTGCGGCCAAGGCGACCAATTTGATCTATCGCATTTTCGCCAACATAATCAGCACCATGTACCACAATGGCACGCTCGCGGGCGTTAGAGTTAAAACCTGCGTCCATGCCATCTAAACGTAATGAACGGCCGTTTTTTCCATAGTAAACATCATCAGTAATATAAAAGCCCAGGCTGCTTTGATGTGAGTCAATTTTGTTTGAAAAGCTGGTAGCCATATCGTCACCGCTGCCATGCCCGTGTGATACCCATGTATTTATAAGTAATTCGTTATTAATCAAATCGATGATCCACATCCGCTTTGCATGGCTTGATTTGGTAAGGTCAACAACAGTAAGAATTGAGCTGGTTTGCGGCAATTTGTTGGTTGCTTTTAAGTTCATAAAACCAGTTACGGCTTTATCAAAAACATCCAGCTCCAAGCCGGAGCCCTGTAAATGTGCCGACTCATAAATATTGCTGATGTACTTTTCAAGCAATTCCCTGGCAGAGAATGCCTTTTTAAAATCGATAGTATGTTTATTAATTTCTGCCGGTTTCCAGCTTATAGTAGCAATTGCAAGGATCAATAAAATGCATAAAAATCCGCCTAGAGGTTTTCTCATTCTTTACCAGGGTTAAATCAATAATCAATTAGTGGCCCGTTATACGGAAAAAGCAGCCTCAGGGTTCTGCTTTTTTGCCACTATTTATAATTTATCGCAAACTAAATTATCTTTTAATAATTAAAAAAATATCTTTTAAGATAATTTACATCTATCAATATTAAACTCTAATATAAAAATTTAATATTGTTAGACCTTTACAATAAACTGTAGAATTAATTAATTATTATTTAACCCAGGTTATTTTTTCTTCTATTCCGGTATTTCTATTTCCTTCGGGATATTCATCTGCATAACCAAAATAGAGAATTCCCATTACCAGATCATCCTCGCCGAATCCTAAAAACTCTTTTAAAACGGGTTTTAACGCCATGCCACCGGTACTCCAAAACGAAGCAACATTTAACGCAGTTGCACCCAGCAGCATATTTTGGATAGCGCATGATGCCGCGGCAATTTCTTCAAAAGGTGGGATCTTAGCCAGGTCGCCCCTTTTCATTACTGCTACAATTATATGTGAGACTTTATCACCCTGGTGCATTAAGTTATTATAAACCGTTGGGTTAAAGTTATCGCCCATGCTATTTTGTTTGTATAGCTCGGCATGTTGCGTGCAAAACTCAGCAGGATTTTCATAAACTATAAACCGCCATGGTTCGGTATAAGCATGTGTAGGCGCCCAGTTGGCCAGTTCTAATATAGCAGCAATGTGCCCATTGGGAATCTTATTACCATTCATTGCCTGCGCCTTAACACTGCGGCGGTTTTTTATAATATTTGTTATTGTTGAAAATGTAGTATCCATAGGATGTATATCTATAAAATATTGAGACTGTAAATAAAAAGGCAATTATAAAATTATTTAGTGGAAATGATGTTTTGGAGCGTATTATGAAATCACTTTATTGATTGAATTGAATAATTTAAAAAAAATTGTTAGTAATGTAAATAAATCACTAAATTTATAAAACCTTCAGCAATAACCTTATCACATAAAATCCATGAAGATATTTGCAGTTTCTTTTATTATTGTCTGGTTAATTGTCGGGCTTTTCTTTGGCATAGGAGGGTTGACTAAATTAAACTCGGACGAAACACTTGACAACATTCAGAAAAAAGAGGTAGAATTGTTAGCAAAAAACTTCAATCCACCACTAAATGTTGATGGGGTTACCATCAGTAATGAATATTTATACCAAATTTATAATGAACGTCACGGGTTGGAAAAATATTTTGTGTGGACTGTTACCTTACCAAAATTCACAGCACTTTGTATTACAGCGATGAGTTTCGGCCTACTAGGAGCTCTTGTTGCAATAATAAGACAACTTTCTCTTGCCGGTAAAACTATTGTAGAAGTGCAATACATATCATTGCCCTTGTTAGGAATTTTAACAGGTTTAGTTGTACTTGGAATATCCTATCTATTGCCAACCCTGATTACAAAAGGCACAAATGAAATTCGTCCAATAACTTTAATGTTCTTGTGCTTATTTTGTGGGATCTGCAGTGATAATTTTTATAAAAAAATTGAAAACTCTTTTGATAAATTATTTACAGGAAAATGAAATTATTTAGCTTTATTCTCGTAAGCTTATTGCTGTTTTGTACAATAGCAAAAGCACAAAATGCTCCTGCGGAACTTCATAAAATAGTTGCAAAGGATTTAACAAGCAAGATTGGTATAATACCTATTAACGATGATCAAAAAACTATTGAACAGTTCACAACTGAAAGTAAAAATAGTTATCACAAAGTCGGGACTGTATTTTACACTTTTAAATTGTCGTCAACAAATGGCAATGATATATTGAAAATTCACACTAAAGCGGCTTTGTCACAAAGCCAAAGCCAGCAGCAACCGGTTGCCAGTGAAGAAAACAAATTTGATGTGGGCGTAAGTTACGCATGCACCGATCCTAGGCATACCTTAAGGCATACCGCCCCAACTCTGCCGGCAATGAAATTATTGCAAAATGAATTTCATTGCAGTGGAATACAAATGATTGTACATCAGTTAAACTGATGTACAATTAAATAACTTCGAAAGCATTTGTTTTTATAACCGGCACTTACCAATTAATAAATAGCCGGATATTTATGCGGATCCGTTTCGTTCATTAAACTATAAACAGCTTCAATAATATCGTCCAATGATGGTTTACTGAAGTAGCCGCCGTCTGATCCGTAAGGTGGTCTGTGCTCTTTTCCGGTAAGCGTTTTAGGCTGAACATCAAGCGAGTAATAACCTTTCTGATCTTCAATCACCCGCTGTAAAATATAAGCGGAAGCCGCGCCAGGCAGGTCTTCATCTACAATTAACAGCTTACTGGTTTTCTTTAAAGAGTTACCACAAACATTATCTGTATCAAAAGGGTAGAGCGTTTGCGGATCAATAACTTCAATGCTGATCCCCAATTTCTCAAGCTCATTAACAGCTTCCATAACTATGCGCAAAGTTGACCCGTAGGATATAACGGTAACGTCAGTACCGTGATTTAATATTTCAGCTTTCCCTAATGGCACAGTAAACTCGCCCACATTTGCCGGCAATCGCTCTTTTAAACGGTAGCCATTTAAACACTCGATTACCAATGCCGGCTCATCACCTCTTAGCAGTACATTGTACATACCTGCCGCTTGTGTCATATCACGTGGTACGCAAATATGCAAGCCGCGCATCGAATTTAAGATCAGCCCCAAAGGAGAGCCTGAATGCCAGATACCTTCCAGCCGGTGCCCGCGGGTACGCACAATTAAAGGTGCTTTTTGACCGCCGCGTGTGCGATAGCTTAAACTTGCAAGGTCATCGCTCAAAACGTTTATAGAATATAAAAGATAATCAAGATACTGGATTTCGGCTATCGGTTTTAAACCACGCATCGCCAGGCCCATCCCCTGTCCTATGATTGTAGCCTCACGAATGCCTGTATCTGTTAAACGCAGATCGCCGTATTTACTTTGCAAGCCGGCAAACCCCTGGTTTACATCGCCAATTGCGCCAACATCCTCACCAAAAGCTACAATGCTTTTATCACGTTCAAAATTAGCATCGAAACAAGCATTTAAGATCTCGCGGCCATCAATAGCTTTCGAATCTTCATAATACCTAACCGGTACGTTTGAAACATTTAAAGGTGAATACTGCGTTCCGGTAAATAATTTAGAGCTGTATCGTTTTTCGTTTTTTACATTTTCGTCAGCAAGCCAGTTTATCAGCTCCTGTTTTTGAGAAGTATTATGTTTTACAGTAACACGCAGTGATTTACGGATAGCCGCAACCACATCCTTGCGACCGGGATCAACACAATCACGCAGTTCAGCAATTACGTCCAGCAGTTCATCCTGTTCGGGAACTTCCTGGGCAAGCCTCTCAATTAACCGCGCTGCATCATTTAGCTCAGAAAGGATCTCGTTGCTTAGCTCGTTCCATACCTGCTTTTGTACTTCACGTACATACTTTTTAGCAATTGCTTCAATTTCATCAATATCTGCTTCAGCAGCAATAGCAGATGCAACCATCCATTTACGCATTTGCAAAAGGCAATCATGCTCCTCTTCCCAGGCCAGGCGCTCCTTTGATTTATAACGCTCATGCGATCCTGAAGTAGAGTGGCCCTGCGGCTGCGTCATTTCAATAACGTGGATCAAAACCGGTACATGCTCCGCACGGCACAGCGCAATAGCACGCTCATAGGTTTCGCAAAGCGCTACATAGTCCCAGCCCTTAACTTTATAGATCTCGTAGCCATTAGTACCCTTTTCGCGCTGAAAACCTTTTAATATTTCAGATATGTCTTCTTTAGTGGTTTGCAATTTGGCCGGAACCGATATTGCGTAGGCATCGTCCCAAACAGAAATAGCCATGGGTACCTGTAAAACACCTGCGGCATTAAAGGTCTCAAAAAACAAGCCTTCGGATGTAGAGCCGTTACCTATTGTTCCGAAAGCTACTTCATTCCCTTTAACCGAAAATTTGTTCAAATACTCAAGTTGCTTATTTTGCCTGTACAGCTTTGATGCATAGGCTAAACCTAACAGACGCGGCATATGACCACCTGTTGTTGAAATATCGGCCGAGCAGTTCATGGTTTCTGCCTGGTTTACCCAACTACCGTCTTCATTTATAAAGCGCGTGGCGTAATGGCAATTCATTTGCCTGCCCGCTGATGCCGGGTCCTTATCAATTTCGGGGTAAGCATAAAGCTGGGCAAAAAATTCGTTCAGATTGCTCATACCCGTAGCAAACATAAATGTTTGATCGCGGTAATAACCTGCACGCCAGTCGCCCTTTTTAAAAGCTTTAGCCATAGCAAGCTGGGCAACTTCTTTACCGTCGCCAAATATTCCAAACTTAGCCTTACCAGTGAGCACCTCCCTGCGACCAATCAAACTCGCCTGCCTGCTTTCGTAGCCTATGCGGTAATCATTGATCACAACTTTCTTAAAATCATCAAAACTGAGCTCTGCGGTATTTAGTTGGCCGGTAGCGTTAATTGCAGTTTCGGGCATATAATATTTTGTTTAGGGGGTAAAATTATAAAATTCTATTCTGTAATTGGCATTATTGCATATAAAACATACAGTTTCAGTAATAGTTTTATTATTACATTAAACCTTTTATATTTGTGTTTATCAAATCAACATTATGAAGAAGATTTTATTAGTATTCGCAGTAATTTTAGGTTTCGCTTTCACCGCATCGGCACAAGATAGTGAAAAACCTGTATTTAAATTCAATGAGGAAAAACACGACTTTGGTAAAATACCACAAGGGACACCTGTTACTACCGTATTTGAATTTACCAATGTAGGTAAGCAGCCCCTTATTTTAACCGATGTAAGGCCTACATGTGGCTGTACCATTGCTGATTATACCAAAACACCGGTTAAAAGCGGCGAAAAAGGCAATATAAAAATTACTTACAACGCTGCAGTTGCTGCTCCGTTTAATAAGGTAATTGTTGTTACTTCAAATGCTGAAACCCCGCAGAAAAATTTAAATATTGTTGGGGAAGTAGTTGCAAAGCCGGCGAGTAGTAAGTAAAGGCATTCTCCTGAAGCCCCCTCTAAATCTCCCCCGGTTGGGGAGACTTGAAAAAAGACATTTTAAAAGACGCGATAATCTGCGTCTTTTTTGTTTTCTAAAAACTTCAAACTATTTCTTCCGGACTTTCGGACTTTCGGACTTCCCGACTAAATTTCCTACTTTTGCATCATGCCAAAAATATCGCACAAAGGGCAGCAAATGCCCGCCTCTCCTATTCGTAAATTAACGCCTTTTGCTGATAAGGCTAAGCTTGCCGGTAAAAAAGTATACCATTTAAATATAGGTCAGCCGGATATTGAAACGCCTGAAGGGATGCTTAACGCCATTAAAAATATTGACTTTAAAGTTTGGGCTTATACCCCGTCAGAAGGAACTTTATCTTACCGTAAAAAGCTTACTGAATATTATAACAAGCTGGGCTATAACATTACGCCCGAAAATATAATTGTTACCACAGGCGGATCGGAAGCTATTACCATAGCCATGATGGCCTGCCTTGATCCGGGTGATGAGGTGATAATTCCGGAACCTTTTTATGCCAATTACAACGGCTTTGCCTGCCAGAGCGATATTGTTGTTAAGCCCATACTGTCATATATTGAAAATGGGTTTGCCCTACCCCCTATCAGCGAGTTTGAAAAACTAATAACTGATAAAACCAAGGCTATTATTATCTGTAACCCTAATAACCCGACGGGATATTTATATTCTAAAGAGGAACTGGAAGCGTTAAAAGAGCTGGCGTTAAAGTACGACCTGTATTTATTTAGCGATGAGGCTTACCGCGAGTTTTGCTATGACGGGCAATCATTTATATCGCCCATGCACCTGGATGGCCTGGAAGAAAATGTAATTGTGATGGATACCGTGAGCAAGCGTTACAGCGCCTGCGGCGCCCGTTTAGGTTGTTTGATCACCAAAAACAAAGCTGTACTGGCTGCAGGTTTAAAATTTGCGCAGGCACGGCTTAGCGCAGGAATGGTTGAGCAAATTGCCGGCGAAGCAGCTGTTGATACCCCTGATGAATATTTTGAAAAAGTAAATAAAGAATATACTGGCCGCCGCAACATCATAGTAAATGCCCTTAATAAAATGGAAGGCGTTTATTGCCCTAATCCCGGTGGCGCGTTTTACGTGGTAGCAAAACTACCGATAGACAATGCCGATAAATTTTGCCAGTGGATGCTGGAATCATTCAGCCATGAAAACCAAACAGTTATGATGGCCCCTGCAACCGGCTTTTACAGCACCCCCGGCGCCGGTTTGAACGAGGTTAGAATGGCATACGTTTTGAACAATAAAGATATTGAAAAAGCGATGATCTGCCTTGATGAAGCGTTGAAGGTGTACCCGGGGAGGTTAGCTGAAAGCAAAAAGCTTAAAGCTTTTGAAGCGTAAAGCTAAAAGCAGAAAGCTTAAAGCGGAAAGTATTTGAAGCGGAAGGTAAAAGGTTGAAAGCAGAAAGCAAAAGGCTTAAAGCGGAAAGTATTTGAAGCGGAAGGTAAAAGCTAAAAGTAAAAGGTTGAAAGCAGAAAGCAAAATCTTAAACGGTAATGCTGGGCATATGAAATGCGTATTTAAATGCTTTAAGCTTTTTGCTTTCGCCTTTCAGCTAAAAATAATGCTTTCGCCTTTCAGCTAAAAACAGTACTTTTGAGAGCTTTAAGCTTTATTCTATCGGCTTTCTGCTCCAAAATGGGGTCGACCGGAATTGACAGGATGGAGATAAGTAAGTAAGCATGCAGCGCGTTGGGTGAATTAGCGCTCTAATCAGAACACTCAAAATCACAAATGGCGAAAATAACTACGCCTTAGCTGCTTAATTTAGAATTTAGCTAGCTTTTGTCCCGCCGGTTTTCTGTTTTGTTGGATCGGCAACCGGGGCATCGAAAAACAAAACTGGCCTGCTTAGGGTGTGATAAGCGGGCGAGATAAAGCACCTAAGGAAGATGGTACAGGTAATC
>JAQBOS010000369.1 GCA_028287925.1 Mucilaginibacter sp.
CAAAATTGCAGGCCTGGGGGATAATGTTATGCTTATCATAAAAATTCATCAGGTAGGCCACGGCAATAAATGCAGGCACATAGCCCCTGGTTTCGTTAGGTAAATACTGGCGGATCGACCAAAAATCAGTGGCGCCGCCTGCTTTTTCAATGGCGCGCTCCACATTGCTTTTACCGCAATTGTATGAAGCTATGGCCAAAAGCCAGTCGCCAAATTCCTGGTAGGCATCTTTTAAATAAGCTGCCGCTGCATAGCTGGCCTGGATAGGGTCGCGGCGCTCATCTACATAATCATCCATATTTAACCCATAAAGTTTTGCCGTAGTAAACATAAACTGCCATGGCCCTGTTGCCCCCACTCTTGATACCGCATAAGGATCGAGCTTTGATTCAACAATGGATAAATATTTTATTTCGTCAGGGATCCCCGCATCGTGAAAAGCCTTTTCATAAATAGGGAAGTAATATTTTGTTAAGCCAAGCACATGCCCCATTTCGTCACGGTTACGCATGTATATGTCTATGTAGCTTTGTACATACTCGTTATAATCAAGCGGAATATCCTTCTTTATAGAATCTAAACGATGTTTGTAAATGCCGCTTTGGCTGGTTAATGGGGCGGGTTGGTTAACCACCGGAACTATAATAGTATCTGCCGGGTGGTTCTGAAAGTCATTATTAAGCCTTGAGTTTTGCAGAACAGCTGCAGAAACAGAAGAAAAACGGGGAGTGGCATTAATGATTTGTAATGACAGTAAACAGATGATCAGCGTAAGTGTTCTCTTCATTCTTTAGGGTTTAACTTAGCGAATGCTATCAGGATATTTTACTAATGTATAAACTTTCTATAGCTCAAGGAAATATTTGGAAAAATTTAACAATTCCTGTTCGTCAAAATGTTTGGTTATCAATTGCAATCCTAACGGCAATCCTTTACTATTATTGCCTGCAGGTAATGAAATAGCCGGCGCGCCGGTTAACGATGCTTGTACGGTAAAAATATCAGAAAGATACGTTATAACCGGATCCTTTTCCAATTTCCCAATTGCGAAAGCAGGTTCAGGAGCTGTGGGGATCAGTATAAAATCATATTCCTGCAAAATAGCGTCTGTTTTTTCTCTTATCAGCCTGCGTACTTTTTGCGCTTTAGAAAAGTAGGCATCGTAATACCCCGCGCTCAATACAAACGTTCCCAGCATAATACGGCGTTTAACTTCTTTGCCAAACCCTTCGGAGCGGGATCTTTTATAGGTTGATGCAAGATCAGTTGCAGCAGGGCTGCGATAGCCGTAATGCACACCATCATACCTTGATAAATTTGATGATGCTTCGGCCATTGCCAATATATAATAGGCGGGCACCATGTAATCAAGGTAATCAAACGCTATTGGCTTAACTGTATGGCCTTCGGCACGTAATTTATCAATATAATTTACAAGCGTATTTTTAATCTCGGCATCTACACCGGGGCTTGACAGCGCCTCCTGCAGATACGCTATCTTTTTTACACCCGGCGCTTTAATTTCCTTGCTGAACGATGGAACGGCAGTGCTTGATAAAGTACCATCATATTCATCATTTCCGGCCATAACTTCCAATAAAAGCGCAGCATCCTCTACCGACCTGGTGATGGGGCCAACCTGGTCAAACGATGAAGCATATGCAATTATACCATGCCTTGAAATGCGTCCATAGGTAGGCTTTAAGCCTACCAGTCCGCAAAATGCCGCAGGCTGCCTTACTGATCCACCGGTATCGGTACCTATTGCAGCATGGCACATATTTGCCTGAACCGCCACCGCCGAGCCGCCTGATGATCCGCCTGACACCCTGGTTTCGTCAGCGTAGTTTTTTACCGGGCCGAAATACGAATTCTCATTAGCCGCGCCCATGCCAAACTCATCGCAATTACAGCGTCCGATAATTATGGCATCTTCGGCCAGTAAGCGCTCAACTATAGTTGATGAGTAAACAGAAGTAAAATCTTTTAAAATTTTTGAGGAGGCAGTTACTTTATGCCCTTTGTAGCAGATGTTATCCTTTATGGCAATAACCATCCCGGCCAGTTTGCCGGCAGTACCCTGCCCAATACGGGCATCAATTTCTATTGCCCTGGTAAGCGCTTCATTTTCAAATACTTCATTAAAAGCATTTAAATGCGCGTTTGCTGTAATGTTAGCTATATAGCCTTGTACCAGTTTTTCGACCGTAATATTTCCAATTGCGATCCCGCTCTTTATCTCGCCTAACGAGGTATAAGATTTAGTCATGGGCCTAAAATAAAAAACTTATCCGTTGAATGTATAAATAATCAACAGATAAGTTCATATTATAAAACATCGATATAGCCGGTGCCGGATCTGCCGGACCGTTTTACAACTTAAACTTTGGGTTTTTCTTCGGTATTGGTTGTTGAACCTGAAGTTGTTGTGCTGCTTTCGCCGTTTTGTGCATCCTTAAATTCTTTCATGCCTTTGCCTAAACCTTTCATTAGTTCAGGAATTTTTTTACCGCCAAACAGTATTAAAATT
>JAQBOS010000382.1 GCA_028287925.1 Mucilaginibacter sp.
GCAGGTGCATATCTTTAAACTTATCGTTAGGCTTTGCGTAGGTTTCATTCCAGCCGCCATCACCAGGCAATAATGGCGAATACTCAGCCCATCCTGCATCAACTACCGAAAACGGACGGTTATTGGTATCCGTCACCAGTTCGGCCATTAATGCAGTGGTTTCCCTTATCAGTTTTGCTGAATTGTTTCCGTACGCATAATACCAGTCATTTATGCCATAAACAGGTTGTTTAGGCAGGCGAGGTTTATCGCACATGAGCTTACAAAACCTGCGGGCTGTGGCAAATGCGTTTTCTGTTGCGGTGCTTTCTGTTGTTACAATATCGGCAGCATGCAGTTTACGTGCGCCAAGTTGCACACCAGATCCGCCTGAATGCGTGTCAAGCGTTAGTTCAATGCTGTTGGGGTTAACTCCCCACCAGCAAATGGTATTGGCCCCCGTTTTAACACCAAAGCAGGCCGTGTGCCTATCATCATTCAATAACACGTACCATGGGTTTTTAATACTGCTATCAGGAGATTTCCATGCCATATCACCATATGTACGTTCCCAATGGTCACCCAAAACTTTTGCCGAAGCATTTGTTTGATGTTTCCATTTAAGGCGAATTCCTGTTAAAGCAGCTGTTGGCGACTGGATATATACCCCGCTTGCATTCCCGTTTGTTTTTATGCTTACTTCAACATCTTTATAAATAAAACCGCTGCCTGATGGTTTTAGCTGAAACCAATCGGCGCCTGCCTGGCCCCAAACTTCATCGGGGTTATTCATCAAAGCAGTATTACCGCTTGCATAAGTGACCCTGCTAAACAATGCAACAGCCACAGTGGTGGCCGAAAGCTTCACAAAATTGCGTCTGAGCATAAAGTTTACAATAAAATACTACCAGGTTAATTGATTTAACTGTTAAACAAACAGTTGTTACTGGTAAAAGTAGGCTTTTATTGTTTTATTTTCAATTATATATTGACACGCCAAACAGGCAGAAATTAATTGTACCGACTTTCAAACTTACCCCAAACCCATTTGTTACCAAGGCATTTGTAACACTTATATTTTTTTATAGGAAGCCAAAAGAAAAATGTTTTTATGAAACGGCCCCGGCGAATCCGCTCTAAATCTGACCAGTGTGCTTTTTTACATGGGCATAGTGATTCTTTACCAGGTATTTCTGTGGAAGACTTTGTTAGCATAGGGAAATGACTTAAAGTAAAACAAAAAATACTTATCTATCAAGAATTATTTCTAATTGTTAGTTAATCAAAGATGCGAATTGTTTATTATACTGGCACATTTTTTTTGATTTTATCTTTCAACAATAGTAAAATACAACTGACGGTTAAATTACTTGCAGATGAGGAGCGAAGATGTTTTAGTATTGAATTTTATGATATAAAGGCTTTGATTAACAAAATCAACGTAGCTTTTAATTATAGAACGAATTGTGCTTTTCACAATTATACGCGAGTCTTTTTTTAAATAAATTAATTGTTCTGCAAATAAAACTTGCCTTTTTATTATATTGATAAAAATGATTTAAAAATATATAAACTATAGATATAAACTATATAATATAAATTCTTTATATAAAGCAGCGCCTTTAAAAGTGCTATATTTGCAATGTAAATTTAAAAACATTATAAATATGCTAACTATAGGTCAAAAATTCCCGCAGTTTTCTAAAACAGCTGTTGTAAGTATTGAAAAAGGAAAAGAATTTGAAACTATCACTTCAGATTTTTTGGTAAATGAAGATAACGTTTGGACAGTAATGTTCTGGTGGCCAAAGGATTTTACTTTTGTATGCCCTACCGAAATTGCTGAATTCAATAAAAGTTACGGCGAGTTCCGTGACCGTGACACCCGCCTGATCGGTGCTTCGACAGATACCGAATTTGTACACGCTGCGTGGAGAAGAGATCATGCAGACCTGCGCGACCTTAAATTTCCAATGCTTGCCGATACTTCAAAATCATTAGCCGAAGAGCTTGGTATATTAGAACCAAATGAAAAAATTGCTTACCGTGCTACATTTATTATTGATCCTACAGGTATTATCCGGTGGGTATCAGTAAATGACTTAAGCGTAGGTCGTAACGTTAAAGAAGTTTTACGCGTGCTTGATGGTTTACAGACCGACGAGCTTTGCCCTTGCAACTGGGTTAAAGGCGAAGAAACTATTACTGTTTAATTATTTAAATATTATAGTCCCCGCATTTAACGGATGCGGGGATTTTTTATACAGGAAATTTTAAAAAAGATGAACGAATCTACCGAGATAATAAACGAACTGCTGCAAAGCCTGGGCATTAATACCACATATCGTACCAATAGCCTTACCCTGCTTGAAAATGGCGAATCGCGCTACCTGCGCGACTTGAAACTGAACTTTACAAGCACCCTTACCTCTGAACATTTAAGCGCGAAAGAATGTGCCCTGCTTGGCCTTTCAACAGCTATTAACAACAATAATACATTGCTGGCAACATTCTTTACCAAATATGCTGAAGAGCAGGAAGCTACTGCTGCCGAAATTGGCGAAGCTGTAGGTTGCGCATCTTTACTGGCATCAAACAATGTATTTTATCGTTTTCGTCATTTTACGCAAAAGGAAAAATACACACAGATCCCTGCCCGCATCCGCATGCAGCTAATGATGAAACCTGTAACCGGTAAGGAGTTTTTTGAATTGATGAGCCTTGCCATTTCTGCCGTTAACGGCTGCGAAATGTGCGTAAATGCCCATGAAGACTCACTCATAAAATTAGGCACAACCGAAGAACGGATCTTTGATGCGGTAAGGATTGCATCATTGGTAACTGCTACAGGGAAGGTGGTTTTTTAATTAACTACCCACAGGCCTGCGACCTGTGCTGACATATGCCGCCCTTTCAGGGCTTTGCTTATTATAATAATTAAAGCCCTGAAAGGGCGAAATCCATCAGCGTAGGTCGCAGGCCTACGCTATTCGGGATGTTTCTACATAAACGATAAAGAATTACCCGGCTTTACCCGCGTAACCTTAACCGACGGCACATTTTTCTGAATCCATTTCATCATAAACGCTGAACCTTCATCCTCACTGGCTATATGGCCCAGCACCACCAACGAGATCTTATCGCCTTTTGCCCTGGCATCCCGCACATACTCGGCGGTTTCCCATTCCGCGATCTCACCGCAGATCAATACATCAGGTTTTACCCGGGCAATCCCCTGGATCTGGCGCTGGCCTCCTGCTGCTCCCGGCATAAATAATACGCGGGCGCATGATTGTGCCGGATCACCAATGTATCTTACCTTTTCAATACCCAGTCTATCTTTTACATAACCTACCAGCTTTGTTAATGAGGTGGCTGGCAACGTTAGGATATTAGGAATTTTTTGGTCGGCATACTTTTGCCATTGCAACTGATCAAGCACACCCATGGTAACCCCATCAGGAACCAGGCGGTGAATATAATCATGGTTACGCCATACGGCAATGTTATGCTGCTTAAGCAGGTCGGCTTTATATTGGTAAACGGCATCATTTTGCAGCCAGGCGATATCATCTGCATGGTTGTAAAAAGTAGGCTCATGAACAATAATAAAATTTGCGCCCAAATCAATAGCCTTCCTAATAACGTCAATAGTAGCAAACATGGCGGTAACTATCCCGGTCACTTTAATGTCCTTGTTGCCAGATTTTAAAGTATCAACTGTAGTGGTTAAAGCTCCGCCTGGCACCTGTTGTATAAACAGATCCATTATTTGCCCTACGGTATAAGTTTCATCCATATTAATAAAACCAGATGCCTTATTTACAAGTGGTGCAAGCAGTAAAACACCAGTAGTTTTTACAGTATTAACAAAAAACTTTCTCCGGTTAATTGCCGGGTAATTCAGCAGGTTAGGGTTATGGCTCATTGGTTGTTATTTTAGTTTAAATGTAAAACATTATTCAATAATTAATTTCATTGTCGCTTCTTTTTGACAGATAAGCAGCTTCCCGGCTGATGTTTTTGGTATTGGTAGTAGTAAAGTAGTGTGCAATTAATAGCATTGAATATAGCAGCAGATTAGATTTGTGAATGATTACATTAAAGATATTTTTCTTCCCTCTTTCCGCCGCAGGCGAAGAGAGGGTGGTCGAGCGAAGCAATGATCGGGTGAGTAGATTCTGCAAGCGATAGTAACGCCAGTGCACAGCGGAAAAGCTTGGCGCAGAGTTGACTCACCCGACGAGGCTACGCCCGTCGACCTCTCTTCGCCTACGGCGGAAAGAGGTAAAAAAAGAAAAGAAAGGATTTTCTCTATTTCTGCGATAGATAAAAGCTTTGTAACAATTGCCTGATATAAATAATGATATAAAATTCAGGCTATATATTTAACCAATAAACCAAACCTGCAGATTAACCGTCTGAACCGATGAATATGAAGAAGAATATATTAATAACAGCACTTATTTTACTAACGCAAACCATTTGTTTTGCGAAACCATCAGAAGATCATAAAGAAGATGGCGGCAAGTCAGTTTACCAGGCCCGGTTGGATGATGCAGATGCTGTTTACTTTACGCCCGAAAATTTCAACATTAAAGCGGATGGAAAAACAGATGTATCGGCTGCCTTACAACAGGCAATTGCCGAAGTAAAAACCAAATACAATTTCGGCATCCTGTTTATCCCCGAAGGGAAATACCTGATCTCAAAAACCATATTTATCCCAACGGCGGTGCGGCTGATTGGCTACGGTAAAAACCGCCCACAAATTATCCTTGCAAAGAATTCCCCTGGTTTTCAAACAGCAGATTCAACCGACAAAGGGAAAGCAAAATATATGTTCTGGTTTGTAAGCAATCTTTCAAAACCGGGTGAGCCGCTACATGATGCGGGCGCATCGACTTTTTACAGCGCTATAAATAATATCAACTTAAAAATAGAGGACGGCAACACTGTAGCTGTGGCCATGCGTGCGCATTTTGCCCAGCACAGCTTTGTGGGGAATGTTGATGTAAACATAGGGAATGGAAAGGCCGGGATGTTCGACGTTGGCAATGCGATGAATAATGTGCGTTTTTTTGGCGGACAATACGGCATTTATACCACCAAGCCTTCGCCTGGCTGGCAGTTTATGATGGTGGATACTTATTTTGAAGGGCAACGCGAAGCCGCAATAAAAACGCAGGAGGGCGGCCTGACCATAGTCAGAATGAATGTTAAAAATGTGCCTACGGTTATCAGCATCAACCCCAATTATCATGAAAAACTTTTTATGGAAAATTGCAGGTTTGATAAGGTAAGCGGCCCGGCAATTATTATTAGTAACGAGGAGAACGCGTTTAATCAAATCAGCCTCAAAAATATTGACTGCCGCAGTGTACCTATATTTGCCAGCTATCGCCGTAGCGGGAAACAAATACCCGGCAGCGGGACAATGTATAAAGTAAAAAGATTTATAGATGGATTGCAGATGGACAGCCTGACTGCCGACCCGGTTTATAAAACCATTAATGATGTTGAGCCACTATCTGTTTTCCCGGAACCGGTTAAAAAAGATATTCCCGAGCTGCCAGCCATAAATACCTGGATAAATTTAAAAACGCTTGGCGCCAAAGGCGATGGAGAAACGGATGATACGAAGATCATCCAGGATGCGATTGATAAATATCCAACCATATATGTACCGCAGGGCTGGTATCGCGTTAGCGAAACTATAAAGATGAAACCTAACACTACATTAATTGGGCTGAACCCGATTGCCACCCAGTTTTTAATTGCCGATAACACCCCTGCATTTGGTGGTTTTGGCGGACCGAAAGCTTTGCTGGAAAGTGCAAAAGGCGGCGCAAATATATTAACAGGAATTGGCCTTTCAACCAATGCGGATAATCCAAGGGCTGTTGCTTGTAAATGGATGTCGGGCGAGAATTCTTATTTAAACGACGTGAAATTTATTGGCGGGCATGGCGGTTTTGAGCGACCAGCTAAACAAACTGAACCAAAAAAAGAAAAAGCGGGAATCTATAGCAAAGGATACAATGGTGTAGATCCATCATGGGATACGCAATACTGGAGCCTGTGGGTAACCGATGGCGGCGGCGGCACTTTTATGAATATCTGGACAGCCAACACTTATGCTACCAACGGTGCTTATTTCTCCAATACCTCAACCCCTAGTCATGTTTATGCGCTATCAGTTGAACACCATGTGCGGAACGAGGTTAGGTTTAACAATGTAAGTAACTTTAATGTGTATGCCCTTCAACTGGAGGAAGAAAGCCGTGAAAGTACCGAATGCCAGCCGTTGGAAGTGGAGAATTGCAGCAATATGGTTTTTGCAAACCTATATATGTTCCGGGTTATCCGGGTTAATAAACCGGCGCCTTATGCCATACGTGAATGGAGTGGCAAAAACATTGAATTTTTAAACGTGCACAATTACAGCCAGATAAAATATACTACTACAAACCCATTGTATGACATTAACAGCGATACCGAGATAAGGCCATGGGAGTTTGCACGGTTGTTAATTGATGATAATAACCCGAAAACATCAACTAACAAAATAACCAGGTTGGCAACCGGCTTTGAATTTGCAAATGGCGCATGTGCGGATAACAAAGGCAATATCTATTTTAGCGAGCAGCGGATGAAAAGGATCTATAAGTGGTCGGCAGACAGCCGGACGATAAGTCTTTTGGCTGATTATCCATGGGAGCCGCTATCATTGGCTTGTGATAAAAACGATAACTTGCTGGTTGTTTTTAAATATGTACCTAAACCGGGTTACCTGGTGAACGGCAAGCCTGAAGAGTTTAAAAATCCGCCTGATGCATCAGGTACTTCGTTCAGCGGCTGGGGCAATTCGGGTTTCGGTACTTTAGTTTATGCCATCGATCCAAACAACCCGGACGAAACCATCCAACTGCTAAAAAAAACATCGATGGGCAGTGTTAACCCGGTTTATAAAGCGCTTTATCCGGCACACAGGTGGAGGGATTATCATGATTTTAATACCATATCAGTAGCCAGGGCTACCGAATGTTTTGTAGCGCCGGACGGGGTGACTATTATCCCGGTGGTTTATGATCTTGCCCGCTCAACTGCGCTGGCTGTAGCTATACCTGGCAAACCGCTTTATACTACCGACGAATACGATAAGCGGACAGTAAGCTTAAATGTAAGCGCAGATGGCTATGGATCCGATCTGAAATATTTTGCGGAAAGAGGCGAGTTTGATACGGCCACAGACGACCAGGGAAATGTGTATATAGCCGATGGGCAGATCTACGTTTATAACCCTGCCGGCAAACAAATAAAAGTAATAAAAGTACCGGAAAGGCCTACATCATTAACATTTGGCGCTAATAAAACGCTGTATGTTACAAGCCATAATTCGGTATTTGAAGTGAAGGTGGATTGACAATGTTTTTAAAGCCAGGGGTAGTGCGATTCCTTCCTTGGGGAAGGAGGAGGTAGGGGTTTCATCGCGCGACTCAATATGCTAATTGTTGAAAATCATGCGTAAAAGCTTGGCGTAGAAACCCCTCCCTGCGCCCTCCCAAGGGAGGGAATCACACTGGCCGGCGCTTTAATATTAATAACATACTAAAAACAACTCTCAATATGCATTACTTATCAAATACATTCTGTAAAATGGTCAAATTAACAGCGGTTCTCTTGTTCTGCTTATTAACCATAAGCCTCTCCGCTATCGCCCAACCAAAAAAGCACGTTATCATCGGTTACGTTGGCGGCTATCGGGGATTAATTGATACCAGCATGGTAAACGCCAAAAAGCTTACGCATCTTAACTATGCGTTTGTGAACGTGAAAGATAACCGCGCCTGGCTCACCAACATTAAAACCGATACCACCAACTTTAAAAACCTGCTGAAGCTAAAAAAGGTTAATCCCGATCTTAAAATTTTGATCTCGATAGGCGGATGGGCATGGAGCAAGAATTTCTCGGACGCGGTACTTACCGATACCTCGCGCAATGCTTTTGCAGCCAGTGCTGTTGAGATCACCCGGAAATATAATCTGGATGGTGTGGATATTGACTGGGAATACCCGGACGATATTGGCGATGGCAATGTTTTCCGTCCGGCAGATAAGCAGAACTTTACGCTGATGTTTAAAGCGTTAAGAAAAGAGCTGGATAAGCTGGAGAAAGAAACACATAAAAAACTATTCCTAACGGCGGCGATAGGTGGCTTTAAACGCTTTACCCTGCACACTGAAATGGATAAGGTGTCCAAGTACCTAAATTACGTAAACCTGATGACCTATGATTATTTCCAGGATAGCCTGGGCATAGCGGTACACCACACCAACCTGTATGCCTCTAAAAAATACAACCCAAATTTTGACAGCGGTGATAAAGCCGTAAATGATTTTATTGCCGCCGGGGTTCCCGCTAAAAAACTGGTGTTGGGCGTTGCCTTTTACGGGCATTCCTCGCGGGTTACAGATACCACCGCAAATGGCC
>JAQBOS010000384.1 GCA_028287925.1 Mucilaginibacter sp.
TGCCCGAAAAGGGAATGGATTATTAGGATAGAGTCGAGATTTAAGAGACAAGAAGCAAGAAAAAAGAGTTGAAAAATAGCATTTTATAAAATTTATTTATTGTCTAATCTTCTTTTCATCTGCAGTAAAAACCAATGGCGCAGCCCCACTGCCGAAATGCTGTTTAAAAACCACGCTCTTCATAAAGCCCGCTCTGCCGGAACAAGTGACAAAGCACGAATAAAAGTGAACCAGAAACTACTTGATTGGGCAGATGTGATATTTGTAATGGAACGCAAGCATAAAGAATTGCTTAGGCAACGCCACATTATTTCCGGTAAACAATTAGTGGTACTTGGTATTGAAGATCTCTATCCTTATGGGGATTTAGCGTTGGTGGAAATATTGCAAAAGGCCCTGGAAGGCTACTTATAAAAAAACAAAGGCGTATAAATATCAATTTATACGCCTTTAAATATTTTAGACCTTAACGTCGTATTAGTTTGAATCGGTAGATGTTAAAAAACCTACTGAATGATTGTGCGGGTTCCTGGTAGTAAAAGGTGATTTCTTAGTAAATAAACCCATGCAGAATAAAAGACCGCCCAATATTAATTGCGGCCAAAATACTTTTGATGCAAATGTATATAACCATGGCGATACCAATATTACAAAGCCCATTAGTACATCAAGCACATGATGGATAGTTAAAGGGAACTGTTTTACAAACCCTGTTTCGTTATTACTGAATATAGCCATTATTAATTGCAGCCATCCAACATACATTGGTAAAAGCAATGCAGCGCTTGAAACATTAACAAATCCGAATAGCCATGGGGATGCAATAAGCGTAAGGGCTACGATATAATTTAAAACTCCGTATACTGCTGTTGAAATAAAGGGCTTCATATTTTTATTATACTTTTTGATGTTTTATTTAATAAATATCTTAACAAGGATATTTGTGTTCAAAGGTATAAATTTTGAATTTATCTAAAACCCATTTCTTTATAATTATTCGCATGGCGGGTGTTTTTTTACCTGAACCCTGTAAATGACTATTTTTTTCCGACAATTTTTGAGGCTATAAATGCAAACAGGCCTAATATAATGGCCGATAATATGCCAAAACCCAAGCCGGCAAGAGCCATAGCCACACGCGGATGGGTTGAAAATGATGCGGGCATATCTGTGATCATGCTATCCATTTGTTTATGGCCGGCAATATATTTTTGAAAAAAATACACATGCACAGCCGTGATCCAGATACAATTTACCAGACCTGTAAAAAAGCCATGTAAAAAGTATTTGCCGGCGCATGCTTTAGCAATAACCCATGCACAAAAAATAAATATCACCAGCCAAAAGGCGGGTTCAACATTTTGAGGAATGAGCGATACGGTGCCAAAGGCCATTATCAACCCAAAAATTGATAATTGAAAGATGAGTTTCCAGTTCATTGCGATAGGATTTTTATATAAATGTAAAGATTTATATAAAGAAACAAAAACCCGCCAATAAAAAATGGCCACCATAAAATTACGGTCGCCACTAAGTTTAAGTTGATATGTCTCTACTATTGTTTTGTTTCAGGTTCTTTTGCAGGAGTAAGTAATAATTTAATTTTAGAGGCTTTTTTTGTTGTAATTATAACTACACCATGTGCGCCTTTAACACCATAAATAGATGTAGCGCTTGAATCTTTAAGCACGGAGATACTTTCAATGTCATTGGGGTTTACAGTGGCTAAATCATCCACTTCCTTGCCATCGAGCATATATAAAGGTTTTCCGGAAAGAGAATTGATATCAAATTCAGCCTTTTTTTTACCTGTATCGGTTTTGGAAACAATTGAGGTTATTGCAGCAAGCGAGATCTTTTGCGGGGCTTTAGCATCATTTTGCTCATTTGTTTTATCAATAACGGAGCCGTTTGATCCATCTAAAGCAAATGAAATAGGTACAGAATATGCCACCCTTACAGTTCTTCCGTTTTGTATCCCCGGCTCCCATTTTGGCGATGCCATTACCACCTGTAAAGCCTCCTTGTCTATATCATCCGCAACACTGCGAGTTACGCGAACATCAGATAATACCCCGTCCTGTTCCACTATAAAACTAATTATCACTCTGCCCTGGATGCCCTTATCACGCGAGGCTGCAGGGTATTTTATATTTTTTGCCAGGTATTTAGCAAAGGCATCTATCCCACCCGGAAACTGTGGTACTTGCTCAACCGATGTAAATACTGGGTTGGATTTCGCCCCGACGCTATCTATTGTTATTGATTGATCCCCATTCTTTATTATTTCCGGTTCCTTTTTTACTTCAATAGCGCTATCATGTACCATAGTGCTACTATCCAGTATAATATTTGGCTGGATAGCCGAGGCCGGGGTTAAAAAAACCTGCTCAGCTTTTTTATTAACAAGATTTATTGTTTTACTGTTACTGATAGTTGCTGACGATAATACAAGCATCAAAATAAACAAAGGTGCCGACAGCCCGTATTTAACAAGCGCGATGCGGTTTGATTTATTTTTTTGCAGCATTATTATCCGCTGTTTCAATAAGCTATGGTTATAAAACGGGTTTACTAATTGATGTGCGGGTGTGTTAAAGGTTTGGCTCAAAAGCAGTAAAGCATAATCACTTTTATTGGAGCCCGATCTTAGCGCCTGCCTGTCGGCAATGTATTCATGAATATGTTTTATAGCAAAACGATAAAGGTAAACCACCGGGTTAAACCAGTTAATGATCATTACCGCTTCAATCAGCAATACATCGGCAGAATGCCATTGATTTGCATGAACATGTTCATGCGCGGCTATTATATGGTTATCCTCCTGGTCTGGCGCAAGCTTTATTTTTTTAAAGAATGAATAGGCAACAGCTGAGTTGGGCTGGTTTATTAATTTGTTAAGCACTATCATCTGCCAAATAAATCGTCCCACTAAAAAGATCATCCCTGCCAAATAAACAACCATTAATAGCTGCCCGATGGTTAACTGCGTATGCTGTATTGGCTTAAACTGATAAACAACCAAAGGGCTGCTGTATATAGTTAGTTGTACTTGTTTCGTGATAAATAAATTCTGCACCCAATTTGACTGGATCATGGGGATAAAAAACGACAGCAGAGATGCAGCTACCAGATAAACCCGGTTAAGCTGAAAAAAGGTTTCTTTGCGTAACAGCAAAGCATAAAATCCGTAAAACAGCAGCAGGTAAATATTTACCAGCAATAAATAATGCCACCCGGTCATAATTACTTATCTTTTAGTTTTTCAATCAGTTTCATTATCTCATCGGCCTCTTTCAGGTCTATCTTTTCTTTTTTCACAAAGTACGAGAACATGCGTTTTACCGAATTATCAAAATAACCGTTCATTAACTTATCGGTAGCAAAGTTTTGATACTGTTCTTTGCTTATTACGGGGTGATACTCGTGGCTTTTGCCAAATGCCGTGTGCCCAACAAAACCTTTTGCTTCCAAAATTCTTATGATGGTTGACACTGTATTATAAGCTGGTTTAGGTTCAGGAAGCACATCGATCACCTCTTTTACAAATCCTTTTTTTAGCTGCCACAATACCTGCATTATCTGTTCTTCGGCACGTGTTAATTCTTTAATTTCCATACACTTGGGGTTTTAGTCCTGGTAAATAGCCGGCCCGAACTGGGCAAACTTTGTATCAGCATTTATTTTTAAGTTATAATTATTTGCGTTTTTATTACTATCAGTATCAAGGGCGTTCATATAGTGCCCGTTCAATACATTAGCGGTTAAACTGTTTTTAGCAGCACCTTAAATGTTGCAACGCGTTACTAAATACCTGTAGCCATACTTAAAAACAATAATGCCATTAATATTATTACCTTCATAATTTAAATGACAATTAAAGCTACAACTAAAATATTAGTTTGCCAACATTTATTTTAATTATTTATTTTCACTTGAACCTAAAGCATACAATAATTTATAAATGAATATAACTTTCCACGGCGCCGCCCGTAATGTAACCGGCAGCAAACATTTAATACGATTAAATGACGGAACCGCTATTTTGCTGGATTGCGGCATGTTCCAGGGGATGGGGGAACATACTGAAGAGTTAAATGAGCATTTTGGCTTTAACCCTAAAAAAGTTGATTACCTGGTATTATCACATGCACATATTGATCATTGCGGCTTAATTCCGCGTTTTGTGGCCGAAGGTTTTAACGGGCAAATATTTTGTACCGCACCAACAATGGACCTGGCAAAGATTCTTTTAATGGATTCGGCAAGGATCCAGGAGCAGGACACCGAGTACAGCAATAAGCACAGAAAACGGAATGGCCAGCCACTACTTGAGCCGTTATACAGCGAAGAACAAGCGATGGAATCATTAAGGTTGTTTAAAATTGTTGATTATAATGAGGAATATGAAATAACCCCTGCGGTTACGCTGAAATTTACCGATGCCGGACATTTGGTTGGCAGCGCTGCCGTGAATCTGTCAATAACCGAAGATGGAAAACAAACTCAGATCACATTTAGCGGCGACGTGGGCCGTTATGGCGATATGTTGTTAAAAAGCCCGCAGCCTTTTCCGCAGGCAGACTATATCATACTGGAATCAACCTATGGCGACTCTTTACATAAAGATGTTGGCGCTATTGAGGATGCATTACTTGAAATTATAAAACATACGTGCGAAATAAAGAAAGGCAAGCTGATAATTCCTGCCTTTAGCGTGGGCCGTACCCAGGAAATATTATATGCGCTAAACGCCCTTGAACAAAAAGGAATATTACCTGACTTTCACTATTATGTTGACAGTCCGCTTTCGGAAAAGGCAACGCATGTATTAATGAACCATCCCGAAGTTTACAATAAAGAGGTGGCCGATGTTTTAAAAGTTGATGCCAACCCGTTTGGGTTTAAAGGATTACGTTTTATCCAGTCGACCGAAGAATCAAAGGCGCTAAATGATGATCCAACACCATGTGTAATTATTTCTTCATCGGGCATGGCTGAAGCCGGACGCGTTAAGCATCATATAAAAAACAACATCGGCAACGAAAAATGCACCATATTAATGGTAGGCTATTGCGAGCCCAGCTCGTTAGGTGGGCACCTTTTACGTGGCGATCACGAGGTGTTTATTTTTGGCGATAAATATGAGGTAAAAGCTGAAGTGCAATCCATAAAATCAATGAGCGCACATGGCGATTATGAAGATCTGCTGCATTTTATCAGCTGCCAGGATCCTAAAAAAGTAAAAGAGATTTTCCTGGTGCACGGCGAATACGAGGTTCAGCAGCATTTCAGACAACATATTTTAGATAAGGGCTTTGGAGCGGTAGAGATCCCATATCAGCATCAAAGGGTAGAAATTTAAAGGTTCTTTTATACTTAATATTTAATCTCCGTGAACTTTGTGACTACTTAATGAACTCCGTGGCAAATTTTTTACCGCAGAGGGTGCGAAGAGAAAACACAGAGATTTGCCATTTTTATAATTTCAAAACAA
>JAQBOS010000386.1 GCA_028287925.1 Mucilaginibacter sp.
AAACATTATAGATGGAAAAGTTCCAGCTGCTTTCTACTTTTCTTGTTTTCTTTACCGTAAGGGTGGCACCAAGGTCAAGCCGGTTATAGGCAGAAAGCCGCTGACTGTTCCTATTACCATAATCATACACAGGAGATCCGTCTACAGGGAATTTTCCATTTGGCCAGGTAATGGGGCTCCCGGTGCTGTAAACAAAGTCTGCAGAAAATGTCCATTTTTTACTGGCCTGGTATAAACCAACGACAGAAAGGTGATGTGTTTGATCCTGTGAAGCAGGATAATAATTGTTGTTATTGATCCCGTTAATTTTCCTTTCAGATTTAGAAAGGGTATAACTTATCCAGCCGGTTAGCCTGCCATATTTCTTTTTAATATAGGTTTCCCACCCATAAGCACGCCCCGTTCCAAATAACAGGTCGGCCTCTACGTTTTCATTACCCACCAGGTTGGCGCCGTTTTTATAATCGATCTGGTTCTGCAGGGTTTTATAATAAATTTCCGAGCTGAACTCAATGCCATTCTGATGAAAAGTGCGGTAATACCCCATGGCTACCTGGTCTGCAATTTCAGGCTTTACCACATTGGAGCTTGGCAGGTAAACATTGGTTGGAGATGTAGCGGTTGAATTATTCAACAAGTGAATGTTCTGAACATTCCGGTCGTACGATAGCTTTATGGAACTGCTGTCATTGAGCTGATAACTTGCTGCAAAACGTGGTTCGGGATTAATATAGTTTTTTACAATTTTTCCACCATTGTAATAATTGTTACTGGTAATGCCTCCTGCGGCGTCATAGGTATAAAAGTTTCCTGGTCCCAGCACTGCCAGGTCACTCACCCGTAATCCATAAGTTATTTTTAATTTATCTGTTGCTGTCCATTCGTGCGAAACGTAAGCAGCGCTTTCAAGGCTATACTTTTTTTGCAGCACCACGCTATTATACTTGGATGTCTGGCTGGTTACAGCGGCGCCAGGCTGCGTAAGGTGGAAAATACTTTCAATGCCTACATCCAACTTGTTGGTAGAGTTAAGATAATAACTGAAATCCTGTTTGATGTGATAATCAGTAATAGCCGAGGCAACTGTGATGTTATTGATATTACTTTTAAAAGTTGTGTTATAATTAAAATTATTATAGATCAGCGAGGTATTGGAGAATAGGCTATTGTTAAATATATGGTTCCATCTGAAAGTTGCTGTTGAATTGCCATAATTAATGCCATCGGCGTTCCTGATCTGCAGGTAATCTTTCCCAAAATAACCCGACAAAAAAATACGATTGTTTTTATTAACCTGGTAGTTCCCTTTTAAATTGAAATCATAAAAATACAGTACAGTTTTTTTAACATTTGTGTCAGGTACCAGCTTTGTAAATAAATCGGCATAGGTTCTTCTGGCACTCACAATAAATGATCCTTTATGATCAAAAAGCGGCCCTTCAACAGTTAGCCTCGATGCAATAAGGCCAATACCGCCACTCATACCAAATTTCCGGTTATTGCCATCGTTCATATGAATATCTTCTACCGAGGATAGCCGGCCACCGTAATCAGCAGGCATGCCGCTTTTATAGATCTGGATATCTTTAATAGCATCTGAATTGAACACAGAGAAGAAACCCAGCAAATGTGAAGCATTGTATACGGTTGCTTCATCCAGCAGGATCAGGTTTTGATCTGCATCACCACCACGTACAAAAAATCCGGATTTCCCGTCACCCGCAGCTACAATTCCAGGCAGCAGCTGGATCGTTTTTAAAATATCTTTTTCCCCTAACAACACGGGTACGTTCCTGATGTCAGAAACAGTTAATTTTTGCGCACCCACTGGTGATACTAAAATATTATTGCTTCGTGATGAGCTGCTGCTGCTGATCTTAACTTCTTTTAACTGGTTTGATGAGGCTTCCAGGCTGATATTTTGCTGCAGGTTATCCTTTAATTCAATATGCAGGGTGTCAGTACTGTAACCTGTATAGGTTGCCAATAGGGTATAACTGCCTTCAGGAACACTGACAGAATAAAAGCCATAGGAATTGGCAGAAACACCAACTCCCAGTAATTGCAGGAAACTTACGGTTGCGCCGGGCAGGGTCTCCCCGGTCGCTTTGTCTTTTATGGTTCCTGAAATTGTTATATGCTTCTTTTGCTGTGCCAGGGACAAGCCCGGTAAAAGGAAAAAGAAAACGGCAACCAGGTTGATTGATTTGAGCATTTTTTGTGATCTAAAGTGTTGAAGAGCGCTTATTACTATGAGATTTGGTTGGATTGGCCGGATTTTCTTCTAATGAATTTCCTTTACATATTTAGCCAGGCAAAAGGTTTGGCTGATTCCATCATCTACCCTCGTAAATATTAATTGATCAGCAGATAGTTTGATAATTGAGGCAACTGTTTTTTCTTTAGCGTCGTCTATAAAGTCTACCGTTTTACCGTCATTGCTCATTACCCATTTTCCTTTATGCCCCAAATACGATAAATAGCCATCTTTACTAAAAACAAATGTTGTTTTCTTTAGCCGGCCGGTAAGGTCCTTAATGTCAGCTTCAGCCGCAGATTTTGATTTACCTGACATCGTTTTAGGATATTCTGCTGTAAGGCTTTTCAGCTTCCACGCTCCGATTAAAGTTTCGGGATGCTGTACCTGGAAAGCTCCCAATATTAACATGGTGAGTATTGGGAGTAAATAAGTGCCGATTTTAGCTTTCATTTTCTAAATAATTTTAAGCGTTAAGTTTTTATTGAAACAATGATAGTTTTCGGAATACTAAAAAACCATTGAATACGAATGAAGCGGAGATAAACGCTTATGAACCGGAGTTTTATCAATATGGAATTTTGTAGATCTTTGAAAGATCTACCCCTGCAGAGGTCGCGATAAGATTATACCTTGAGATTTATTTATTCGGGAAGTGAAGAATGGACGGTCAAAAATTTCAGGAATAACAGCATTTGTAGGACAAGTTGTTTACCTGTTGAGCCACAATTTTAAATAATGCGATTTGTCTTTGCTGACAACGATACCGGTAGAAAGTTCAGGAGTTACATAAACCTTTAGCTTGCCGTTAAAATAATTATGAACGGCCTTAATAGCGGGAAAAGAAACTATATATTGCCTGTTAAGCCGGAAAAACAGTTGTGGATCAATCAGCTTTTCAAGTTCATCCAATGTATGATCCAGCATATATCTTTTTGCGGTGGTGGTATTTAAAAAGCTGAGCTTATCTTCAAAGCTGAAATAAGCTACTTCTAAGATTGGAACAGGGATAAACTTGTCGCCGACTTTAACAAGAAACCTGTTTTTAAATTCGGATTGGGGCTGCCGGGTCCTATAATTGGTTACCAGTAACGATTCCATCACTTCCTTTAATTTTTCAGGCGATGGCACCAGGGTTTTGTATTTTTTTAGGGATGATTCAAGTAGCAACGGCTCTATAGGCTTTAACAGGTAATCAATACTGTTTACTTTAAAGGCCCGGATAGCATATTCGTCATACGCAGTAGTAAATATGATGGGAACATTTACTTGTACCTGTTCAAATATTTCAAATGACTGCCCATCCGCAAGCATTATGTCCATAAATATCAGTTCAGGGTGTGGAAAATCTTTTAGCCACTGCACAGCATCCTCTATGCTGTCAATAACGGTTATAACCCGGATGGCAGGATCATAACTCTCTAATAACAGCTGTAACCTGCGGGCCGCCGGCGCCTCATCCTCAATAATCAGTACTTTCATAAATAATCACTATCATAAATAAGCGGAAGAGATACGCTGAAACTTGCGGGATCAGCCACAACTTCAACCTGTTTATTGGTAAGCAACTCATACCTGTTGGTAATGTTCTGCAATCCGGTGTTAGTAGACTCTACGCCTGAAGTTTTTATTTGTAAATTATTTTTTACCACAATAAAATTCCCGGTCTTACTGATGGTAATAACAAGTGGTTTTTTACCGGATACAATATTATGTTTGATAGCATTTTCTACAAGTATTTGTAAGGTAAACGGAATCACCTTTATTTGCGCCAGGTTTTCAGGGAGCTGGTAAATGACGTTTAAATTTTCACCGAAACGCATTTTATTCAAAAATATATAATCGTCAAGGAATTTTAATTCTGTTTCGAGGTCAATAACATTTCTTTCATTATAATTTAAAACATGCCGGTATACATTGGAAAGCCGCTGAATAAACAGCACTGATAATTTAGGATCTTCGGGGACTAAAGTGATCAGCGCATTTAAGCTATTAAATAGAAAATGCGGACTGATCTGGTTTTTAAGCAACTCTAACTGCGAGATCAGGTTTTCCTTTTTTAAACGCTCCGACTCATACAGGCTATGCTCCCAGCGCCCGAAAAAATAAGCGCATTCATAAAGGACTGTTATAATCCCCAGCAAAACCAAACTTTTTCTAAGTATATCGTAAAATTCTGATAAAAAATCCTCTTTTTCTCCGGTAGGATAATAATAATTGATGGACGCAATAACACAGCTCGCGAATAAAATAAACAGGGAAATTGCCAGGCTTTGAATGGCTATTCTTTTTGCTGTTTCTTTTAAATGCGGAAATTTGTTGCGCATATAAAGAAATATAAAGCGGCTGCATTCCCAGTAGCTTATTACATAAACAAAATCTTTTGCTATGTTGAAAATTAAAATTTTATAATTCTCACCTTTTATGGCACTATCCCTCGTAAGCAGCAATAAAATAACAATAACCGGGATACCGATTATTCTTGCCCATTTGTCATTCAATCCATTTTTCTTTGCTGCAATCATATGATAGTCCGGCTCTTTTCCGGCAGTTCCCAGCATCGGCACTTTCTAAAGAAGACGGGCAAAGATGGGTGTACATTATTTATATAAACATCATGAATTATATTTACGGAAACAACTAATATGGAACGAAACGGAAGATTTAGTATTTAAAACGGCCATAATAATATTTTAAGTACTAAAAGAAGGTAAGAAGCCTTTCAGGGTTAAAAAGATGCTATATGTAATAACGATATCCATAAAAAAAGCAAGCCCGGAAATTTCCCGGGCTTGCTTTTTAAGTATTTATAAAAAATCATTAATGATCCCACCAGATCCTGCCTTTAGTATCAAGACCGCTGGCGCCATAGCTGGCATCCTTAGCCTGCATAGCAGTAATTGCATTGAAAAAATTAGTGCCGTTAAGCGTTGAACCTGCATCATTTAAAGTGAATGACATCCGGCGTGGAATTAACAAATTTTGTGTGCCATTCCAAATGTTTTCCAGGTAAGCAGTGCCGCTGCCATCGCCAATATTACCGGGTGTGGTAGGCTGGCCGGCCCTGTAATCAACAAATTGCGGATAACCGGTACGCTTCCACATAGCGTAAGCATCCTCTGGCTGTACCATAAGGTGTACCCACTCCTGCGAGAAAATGCGTTGCAAAGTACCATCGTAAGGGTAACGGGTCAAATAATCACCTATGGTTATTGTACTTGCATTTGGCACACCAACAGCGGCGCCCGCCGCCGCATATTGATCAAATGAGGCTTGTACACCATTGTTATACCAGGTTACCGCAGGTTTGCCCAAAGCAGAACCACCATTTTTCTGGGCAATTTCGGCCATCATAAAACAGGTTTCGCCATAGGTTAACCAAAGCGAGCGCATTTTTATGGTACTTCCGTCGGCAATTACTTCATTTGAGTGAAGCAATGGATCAGACTGCGTTTTAAACCCGCCATTTTTTACAAAATACCGGCCCTGGATAAGTGACAGGTAGTCTAGTTGCTGAGTGCCGGTTCCTACACTGAAAGGAACATACCTGTCGCCGCCGGTTAAACCATAAGAAGGGTCCTGCGATGCCGGGAAAGCGTGTTTGCCATAATAACGTATCTTATTGGCTGGCTGGGCCAAAAATGTTTGTGCCTGGGCATCGCCATTTGCTGCAACGTTTTGATAAGCAGCAGAGTTAGCGCCCATATCATTTTGCCTTACCATTAACGCCAGGCGCGGATCGTTAGTAGACTTCAGGAACTCTACAAATGCATAACCTGCGTCATAGCTGGTTTGGATGGCATTAATATCATCCACGTTGTTGTTGTAGGCTTGTGAATGATTAACACCAAAAGATTGAGCATTGCTTGAAATAACGCTGCCGCTAAAGTTGGTTGATATATCATTCAAAACAGAAGCAAGGTTGGCCGCATCTCTTTTTTCATAACGCAGGGCAATTTTTATCCGCAGCGTATTGGCAAAAGCGAGCCAGCTGGGCGCATCGCCTCCGTAAAAGAAATCCTGGTTACCCAATACAACCTGCCCCGCAGGCAGGGTTTGCAGCGCCGCAGCCGCCTGTTTAAGTTTACTATCAAAGGTTTTGTATAAATTATAGTCATAATCATACGCGGGTAATGAATATGAATTAACATTGAAAGCCTGGGTATAAGGCATAGCGCCAAATATATCCACCGTGCGCCAGGCATGGTAGGTATCTAAAATTACACAAATTGACCTCAGGGTAGTATAGCTTGCTTTCTGATCAGCAGGCATTCCATCAATTTTAGCAATAATACGGTTCATATTTACCCCTATGCCATTATAGTAATCGGAGTAATATGCAACACCGGCATCGGGGCCGGTTGCTAATGAAGGATCACAAAACTTTGCACCCAGGTTGGCATTTGCACCATTAGGGACAATATATTGCATAAAGATCATAAAATTGTACCGCGCTATCACCTGTGACCGTGAAGCATCATCAAGATCAATAGTGGCACCGGAGAAAAGATATTGCGGCTGTACATCATCAAGTTTATTTGGATCGGTATTGATCGCAATAAAATCCTTTTTACAGGACTGGGCCAATACAGAGAGTGTTAAAAGCCCTATTAGAAATATGTTTAATTTTTTCATCTCTTTTTAATTAAAGTTTAGAACCTGACATTTAATGAAACCGCATAAGTGCGCGCATAAGGCACGCCACCGGTTATATAGGGGTTAAATGGATCATTACTTTGTAATGATTCGGGGTTCTGATCGCCGGGTAATGTTTTGTACAAGTAACCTATGTTGCGCGCTGTAAAGTTTAACCGGACACTTTTTATCGCTTTTATTTTACTCAAAAGTGCGGATGGCAATTGATACCCAACAGTAATTTCACGCAGCATTATCCATGAGTTAACAGCAACCGCTCCATTATAATTTAAGCCGTTTTCCCAGTCGTAAGTACCGTTAAAACCTGGCCCTCCGTCATAATAAGCCGGTGCATACCATGATTCAACCAGGCCTTTATCATAAGCTTGTTTAAAAGTCATGCCGCCAATATCCGCGCCGTTTACCTGGCTTTTCTCACCTGCGGCAAATACTGCATTTGGTACAGCTCCATCATAAACTGTTTTGCCTGTATACGAGTCAACACGTGCAACACCGCCATGTGCCTGATCGCGATATTTGAGCGATGCCAGCGGGCTTCCCTGTCCCATAGCGTAGGTGTATGATTCAGAATAGGTCATTCCGCCAAAACGGGCGTCAACCTGGGTAAAAAGGCTATAGTTTTTATACCGTAATGTTGCGGTAATTCCACCGGTAAGATTCGGCTCAACTTTACCCATATTTATCCGCTGCTGGGTGGCAGTGCTTGTATTATATACATATTGATAATCAGCAAAACTATACTTACTATTGGCATTGCTGTTAACAGCGCGTGGCGCATTTTTAATGATCGGGTAGCCCGTTTTAGGATCTATCTGGAAGGTTGTATTCGGGTCAAGCGTTAGCTCTCCAAATGCACCGCCCTTATAAGCGTAAACATTTGCACCTTCATAATATCCGCTCAGCTGCCATTCATTTATACCCGGATAAAAGTCAATGATCTTGCTTCCGTTATGGGATAGGTTTACAGAAAAATCAAGGTTCCAGTCTCTTGATCTGATCGGGTTTACATCAACCGTCAGCTCTTCGCCAGAATTCTGGATATTTCCTGCATTAAAGTATAAGGTATTATACCCGGTTTCCTGTACGCCAGGTATGTGCAAGAGCTGATTAAAGGTGTTGTTTTTATACCAGGCAAAGTCAACGGTAACCAGGTTTTTAAATAATGAAAAGTTGGTCCCCAACTCAATAGCCCGTTGTTTTTGTGGTTTCAAATTAGGGTTAGGCCTTACGTTCCCGTTTATCTGGTTAGCTATAGTTACAGAATTACCATTCTGGTCAACTATTGTACCCGGCTGGTAACCATTGCTGGTTGAATAAGCGCCGGCTACCCCTGCATTACCAACATAAGCCAATGATGCCCTTAATCTGCCTGATGATAACCAGGATGGCATTTTATCTTTAAACTGATCGTAAAAAGACCAGGAAAGGTTTACTGAAGGATAAAAAACAGAATAATTATTGGCCCCGGGAGCGCTGACAGGGTAAGTAAGTGTTGATAACCAGTCATTACGCCCGGTTACTTCCAGGTTAAGGTATTGCTTATAGTTAAGATTCAGCACAGCGCCAACTCCTATAGTCATCAGGTTTTGCGGAGCTACGCTATACCCGATGTTGCTGCTATTGTAAATGGAGTTTACAGAATTACCCAGTGTGAACTGATTAGGCACAAGCAGGCCGCCATTAGTACTTGCAAAATAGCTTTGCCCCAAAGTATTACCATAATATTCGTTAAGCAAACGCAGATCAACATTCAGATCATTATGCATCAATTTTTTAGTTGCATGGCCCATCAGTAAAACGTTGTAATTGGTATTGCTTGATCCGCTTATACCATAAGAGCCACCCTGGTTACCGGCGCCATTTCCAAAATCTTTGGTTTCGGCAAAGTTGGTATAATAGTTTACGTTACCGCGGGCGGTAAAGTCTAACCATGGATTTACCTGTGCTTTTAGCAGCAAATACGCCAAAACCGAGTTTTCATGGTTGGCATAGTTATTTTTATCAATATTGGTAAAAGCATTTGTTATCCAGCCGTTAAAATTATCAGGTTTGGTAGAGTTATCAGCATTCCTGTATTCATTGTGCCATGCTGCAAAATCGGTATTGCGGGGCAAATAATAAACATCAAAGCCCAGGTTCTGTCCGCCGTTATAGTAATACCTGCTTTGGTTATAATAGTTGTCTGTTACCGTATTGGCATAGTTTACTCCCAACTCGGTTGAAAACACTTTGTTGATTTGGCCGGTATATTTTAAATCAATGGCATTTCTTTTTAAGCCATTTTTTGGCAGCAAGCCATCGTCACTGGTGTTTGAGTAAGAAATTCTATAAGTAGATTTATCTGATCCGCCGCTTAGCGTAACATTATTATTAAGGAACTTACCTGTTTGGTAAAATGTTTTCCAGTTATCGGGCTGTGCTACATAAGGAACCAGTTTACTCGGATTATATACAGCCGGGTGCAATGAGCCATCAAAGGCAGGGCCCCAGTTGCTGGTTGTAAAAGTTTGTGTACCATCGGTATTAAAGTTTCCTTCCCGGTTATATGCGCCCATACCAAATTCATTTTGGAGCGCCATAAAGTTTTTGTAAACATCAGTGGCAGAATAGGTGCTGCTGAATTCAACCCCCATGCCTTGCCTGATCTTTCCGCTTTTGGTAGTGATCACAATAGCGCCATTAATACCCCTTGAGCCATATAAGGCGGTAGCCGCAGCGCCTTTTAACACGGTCAATGACTCGTAATCATCAGGGTTAAGGTTTTTTAATTGCGAACCTGCGTCTGTGGCATCCGGTCCCGATAAGTTATTATATAAAATGTTGCCATCAATAACAAAAATTGGCTGGTTGTTACCCCCTATTGAATTGGCCCCCCTTATTTGGATAAAAGGAGATGTTTGCACCCCGGCAGCGCTGGTACTATTTATTACTACACCGGCTACTTTTCCCTGCAATGCATTAATAGGGTTAACCGTGTTTGTACGGTCAAGCTCATCGCCTTTTATTGTAGTTACAGAGTACCCAAGGTCATTTGTTTTCTTTTCAATACCATAAGAGGTAACTGATATTTCACTTAATCCCTGTGCCACCGGCACAAGACTAACCGTAATATTGTTGTTTTCGCCAACAGTAACCTCTTGTGAGTTAAAGCCGATATATGTAAAAACAAGGATGGCGCTTTTATCAGGAACGTTTATCTGAAACTGCCCGTTAGCATCAGTTATGGCAATTATCTTCGTGCCTTTTAGCCGTACAGTTACACCCGGCAGAGACAGATTATGATCATCTATTACCTTGCCCTTTATGTTAATAGGGTCAGCACGTGGTATTTGAACCGTTACGGATCCAGCCGCCCGGGATTTTAACACAATGGTGTTTTGAACTATGGTATAGGTTATTGGCAGATCTTTGAAACAAGCATCAAGCGCTTTTTCAAGCGAATAATCCTTTACATCCAACGAGACTTTAGGAGACCTTTTGACCAGATCGGTATTATACCAAAAGGTATAACCGCTTTGCTTTTCAATTTTGCTTAAAACTTTTTCAAGCCTTACGTTTTTTTCAATCACTGTTATGTTCTGGCCCAGGGTGGTGGCACTCAGGTGCAGGCATCCTGCTATAATTAGGGTAATGGTTAGTCTCATAACCAATAATAGTTTTTTAAGCCGCGCGTAGTTATACCGCAACGGATAAATAGTAGAAATTTCCATACATTTGTTTGGTTTTGGGTTTAAATAATGGTTTGCAAAATATCATTGAATTCTCCCAGCCGATATGCCGGGGGTGCTGTAACACCTTCCGGTTTTTTTGCTGGCAAAAGCCTCAGGCCCGGCCTTTTAGCTTTCAGTTTACCAGTTATTGTTTTACTATGATCTTCCTCCCTTCTATAGTAAAGTTTATACCACTTATTTCAAGTATTTTCAGCACCTGCGAGGCATTTGAGTTCCTTGATATTTTCCCGTGATAAGTGTAGGCCGGGATTGTCCCTTTAAATTCTACATCAATATCATACCACCTGGCAATTTGCCGCATAATGGTTTGTATATCGGCTTCGTTAAACTGGAACATGCCGTTCTTCCAGGCAATTACCTCGTCAATATCCTGGTCATCCTTTATCGCAAATGATCCGCTATTTGTTAAAACCGATTGCTGACCCGGCTTGATTTGTACATCGCCATTTACAGAATACACTTTAACACTGCCTTCGAGCAGGGTAGTATTAACAGTTGATTCATTACTATATGCATTAATATTAAAATGGGTACCCAATACCTGTACGGTTTGGGTTGCGGTTTTTACATTAAATGGCTTGTCTTTATTCTTAGCTACTTCAAAATAGGCTTCACCGGCTAATTCAACTACCCTGTCTTTGCCGGTAAAGGCAGTGGGGAACCTTAACGATGAAGCCGCGTTTAGCCAAACTTTTGTACCGTCAGCCAGCACCAGCTGGAATTGCCCTCCCTTTGGAGTAGTAATGGTATTATACGAAACCATACTGCTCTGTGCAGCGGTGGTTTTATAGGAGAGCTCACTATCCTGTTTAATTACACGGGTACCTGCCTGTGTTGCCAGGTTACCATTTTTTATATTATTTAAAATAAGTGTTGAGCCATTTGCAAGCGTTAATGTTGCTTTATTGCCACCCGGGGCAACATCGTTTTTAAGCCTGTTATTCGCTTCCATCTGCTGGCGCCCGGCATAGTGGTTATACAAGAAATAAACCCCAACCGAAATAAAGATGAGGGCTGCCGCGGCACGCATTAAGGTTCCCCTGTAAAAAGGTACCGTTTTGTTTTCCTTCTCCCTGATGCGATTGGTTATACTCTCTTTCAACCGGCTCTCCAGTATTTCTATTTCCAATTCTGTCAATTGGTTAACAGCATCTGCTTCATCAGCAAAAAGGTCATAATATTGCTCAAGCAGTTGAATCTCAGCAGGCGAGGCTGTGCCGTTCAAAAACTTCTTTTTTAATTTCAGGAATTCTTTTGTCAATTGGGAAGACATGGTTTATATCACTATATATTTTACAGTATATAAAACCAGGGTTATCTCCCATGCCAAAAAAAATAATTTGTTAAAAAGCAGTTAACTTAATTTTAATCCCTGAGCATTTATTACAAACAAAGGGGCT
>JAQBOS010000391.1 GCA_028287925.1 Mucilaginibacter sp.
TGCCATTAACAGCATTGGTAAAAGGGATGATAAAAAATGGTGAACGTACAGCAAAAGCTTATTATAATGCTGATGGCTGGATTGCCCATGTAATTACAAACATATGGGGCTTTACCGAACCCGGCGAAAGCGCCTCGTGGGGCGTCACCAAATCAGGTTCGGGCTGGTTGTGCAATAATTTATGGCAACATTATGAATTTACAATGGATAGGAAATACCTGGCGGAGATCTATCCCATATTAAAAGGATCCGCACAATTTTATAACAGCACGCTGGTACATAATAGTAAAACAGGTTGGCTGGTTACCTCCCCTTCCTCATCGCCTGAAAATGGTTTTTATCTCCCCAACGGTAAAATAGCAAGCATTTGCGAAGGGCCTACAATTGATAACCAGATCCTCAGGGAATTGTTTAATAATGTGATCGCCGCATCAAAAACATTGGGTATAGATGCATCGTTTAGAAATTTGCTGACCTCAAGACTTAAGCAACTTCCTCCCCCGGGTCGAATTGCCAAGGACGGCAGATTAATGGAATGGCTGGAAGATTATAAAGAAACAGAAGTACATCACCGGCATATTTCTCAGTTGTATGGCCTATACCCAGCCTCCCTCATTACGCCCGAATCAACCCCTGAGCTTGCAGAAGCTTGTAAAAAAACACTGGATACACGCGGCGATGACGGGCCAAGCTGGTCAATTGCTTTTAAACAGCTCTTTTGGGCCAGATTACATGATGGCAACCGGGCATACAAGCTATTTACAGAAATGACAAGCCCTACATTAAAAACCAATATTAATTACGGCGCGGGCGGAGGCGTTTACCCTAATTTACTTTCAGCCGGGCCACCGTTCCAAATTGACGGCAACTTTGGGGCCGAGGCCGGAATAGCTGAAATGCTGATCCAAAGTCATGCAGGATATATTGAATTGTTACCCGCCATGCCCGATGCCTGGAAATCAGCAGGCGAAGTGAAAGGGTTAAAAGCCAGAGGCAATTTTACAGTGGATTTTAAATGGAAGGCCGGCAAAATCATCAGCTATCGTATAAGCTCCCCCACTTCTAAAATGGTAAAGCTAAAAGTAAACGGACAAGTGAAAGAAGTAAATGCTGAAAAGATCTAACCTCATATGAAACAACATAAAATGCCCGGGAAGATAAATGTCTGTTCATTACGGTTAGCCGTTCTTTTTGTAGTTATATCTTTACAATCGTTAATCCCTGTATTTGCAAAACCTCCAGTACAAAACAAACTAATTTCAATTAATTATGGTAATAAGGGAACTGCTATCTATGACTTAAAAAGCGGAACCTTCACTATTTATAAAAACAACAGGCGTATTGTGTATGACACTTACTCATCTGTCAAAATAAATGGCAAAACATTATCCTCGAAAGATTATCCGGAACGAAGCTATTCACATATAGCTATTACCGATGGTTTTGGTAAAGGAGAAAAACACGTCATTACATTGAGGAATAAGGATATCCCACAAATGAAACAGGTATTTTATACCTATCCAGGCCGTGATTTTTTGACTATAGCTGTAGAAGTAGCCGGAAAGGATTTAAAAAGCAATTACATGGCCCCGCTGATTGGAAATTTTATTTCCATTAATGGCGATGCCAAATCACTGTTTGTCCCTTTTGATAATGATACTTTTATCAGTTATGAGGCAAAGCAATTTACTGCACCTTGCAGCGATACAAGTGCAGAGGTGGGAGCTGTTTTTGATAACCAAAGCCGCAATGGAATTATTGCAGGGTCATTAGAACATGGGATTTGGAAAACAGGTGTAAGAACCGCCTATAACAATGAGGGCAATCAAATTGAAGTTTGGGCCGGGTATACTTCACAAAAGGTGACAAGGGATGAAATAGCCCATGGAGAAATTAGCGGATCTGTGCTTAGATCCCCCAAAGTATTTGTCGGTTATTTTTCCGACTGGAGAACCGGGTTGGAAGAATATGGCAAAGCTAACCGCATTGCAGATCCGCCTTTTGTGTTTAACTGGACGAAACCTACGCCTGTTGGCTGGAATAGCTGGGGCGTGATCCAGGATAAATTAACCTTTGAAAAAGCGACAAAAGTAGCTGACTTTTTTGTCGATAGCTTAACCGCCTTTCGTACAGGTAAAACTGCTTTTATCGATCTTGATTCTTATTGGGATAAAATGGTAAAAGGCAATGATTTTAGTAAATTAAAACAATTTGCTGATTACTGTAAATCAAAAGGATTGCAACCCGGAGTTTATTGGGCGCCGTTTACCGATTGGGGGCATAACGCCGGTCCGGACAGAAAGGCTGAGGGCAGTAATTATAAATTTGGTGACCTGTGGACCAAGGCCGGAAATGGTTATCATGACCTTGACGGAGCAAGGGCACTGGACCCCACCCACCCGGGCACACTTCGACGGATTGATTATTTTATCGGCCAATTTAAAGCATGCGGATTTAAAATGATAAAGATCGATTTCCTGGGCCATGCTGCAGTAGAGTCATCAAAATTTTATGATACCACGCTAACTACGGGCATGCAGGCCTATCGTAAGGGAATGGAGTATTTAATACATCAGCTTGACGGGCAGATGCTGGTTTACGCTGCCATTTCGCCAAGCCTTGCAACAGGAAGATATGTGCATTCGCGACGGATTGCGTGTGATGCCTTCCAAACAATTGCTCATACTAAATATACGCTTAATAGTGTTACTTATGGATGGTGGCAAACCTATTTGTACAATTACATTGATGCTGATCACGTAGTTCTGGATCATCAATCGGAAGGTGAGAACCGGGCGCGGATGTTATCCTCCATCATTACCGGCACTTTTATTACGGGGGATGATTTTTCTGAACATGGCCCATGGTCGGTACATGCAAAGCAATGGTATCAAAATAAAGAACTGCTTAAAGTTGTTGAAAGCGGAAAGGCGTTTACACCCGTGGATGTGGCCATTGGAACAGGCACTGCAAATATGTTTAGCCGCAGGATAGGAAACTATTTGTATGTAGCCGTTTTTAATTATGATACAGCTGCCAAAACGCTGGTAATTGATGCAAAACGAATTGGATTACAACAGCCCGGCTTATATGAGGGGACGGAACTGCTGCAGGGGGGTGAAATATCCCTTAATAATTATGCAAAGGTAAATGTACCGGGCGCGGATGCCCGGTTGTTTAAATTTAAAATGCATTCTAAAAAAACATTGTAATTCAAGATCTACTAGACAAAAATAGTTGGTAAAACCTTTGTGATGTTTTTTACGATCAGATATATGAGGCAAATTGAAATCGATTTCAATTTGCTTTTTTTTTGATTTATCTCAAAGATCTGTATCCTAATTCTGCCCCCCCGCTAACGGGCAAAATGGTTCCTGTAATAAATCGTGCCTTGTCTGAAAGAAGAAAAACACAAGCATCCGCAATCACATCGCCTTCGGGACAATAACCTAAAGGATGGATCTCATCTAAATATTTTTCTACTGACGCGGGGTCAGGCTGCTCTTCCTGCCACTTTCGTAACATTGGGGTCCATACACCCGCTGGCAACACTGCGTTTACACGTATTTTATAAGGAGCATAATCCAGGGCCATAGATTTGGTTAGCGCATTCATAGCTCCCTTTGTGGCGGTATAGGCGGCATGGTTTTCCTGTCCGATCTCGCCCACAAGGCTGCTGGTATTTAAAATACACCCTCCGGACTTTTTTAATTCTTCGAAGCCAAAACGGGTAGTAAACAGCACGCTTTTTAAATTTACGTCCATCAACCGTTGCCATTCCTCATCGCTTGTTTGGTGTAAGGGCTTAGATGGGGTAGCAATACCGGCATTATTATGTATGGCATCAATCCGCCCGTATTTTTCTATTGTTTGATGAATGGCGCCTTCCACATCTGAAGCGCAGGATACATCGCCTACAATGCCAAGATGTTCGCTTCCCAACCGTTCCACTGCTTCTTCAACCTGCCCCCATGAGGACGCTACAATCACCACTTTTGCACCTTCATTTGCATAAGCTTTTGCGCATTCAAAACCAATTCCCATTGAGCCTCCTGTGAGGAAAATAACTTTGTCAGATAATATTTGCATAAAATAACTTTCTGTGATCGTTTAAATAAAAATAAAAACAGTTTTAATCAGTATGGAAAACCTCCTCCATAGCCGTCCATATTTGTTTTTTAGCAGCTGCTTCAGGTAATGGTTGCTGGCAGGGATCAGTTTCTTTCCACCAGCGTTGAGTAACCGGATCGTTCGCCATTTTTTTCATATCGGCCGAAAAGTCAGATCCGGCATATTCAAAGTAGCTGAACAGATAATAATCATCCTGTACCTTTTTCAGGTAGATGGAATAGTTTTGGATGTTACATGCTTTTATTTTTTTCAATACCGCCGGCCAGGCATTGGCGTGCAGTTTCTTGTAATAAGCCAATTTCTCCGGTTTTAACCCCGTTATTGAAGCATAGCGTTGAATATGAATTGGCTCTCTGTTTTGCATACAAGAAGTAAACAAGAAACCCGCCAGGAAAATGGCAACAATATGTTTTTTCATTTTACTTATTTGAATACATAATATAAAACACCTATTATCATTAATAGCAACACGGATAATACTTTATAATTACCAATACCTTTCAACGCTACGCCATGCAGAGGTTCCCAAGGTGATTTCCAATACAGTTGCGAGCTTTCTGTATTGTGTTGTACAGGGTAGCGGAACGAAAAAGAAATTTGCATCACCATGCATCCGCAAAACAGGTAAAAAGCCATCATCATAAAAGGAATGTGGCCGATGAGTGTATCGGGATATAGCTTACTAACGGCAAATACCACTACACCCAGTGCAGAACCAATCCACAATGTAAGTTTGGCAGACATCGCTGATGCACCTTTCCAGAATATGCCGAGCAGGAAAACACAGGTAATAGGAGGTGCAATATGAGCGATAATATCATTAATCCCACCGAATATACTTTCATACCTGCTTAATAAAGGCAATAAAGCAAGCGAAAATACCAGGGCAATGCCAGCCGATATTTTCCCTGCCACTACCAATTGTTTGTCGGAAGCTGCAGGTCGGTAGCGCTGGTACATATCGTAGCTTACCATGGTTGAAATTGAATTCAATGCGCCCGAAACCTGGCTCATAAGCCCTGATAAAAGGGCAGCTACCAAAACGCCAATTAATCCTGATGGTAAAAGTTGTGTAATCATCAGTGTGTAAATACCTTTTGAATTTACTGCTCCTTTATCATTTAACCCTAAGCTGCTAATATCCAGGTGTCCCGATTGCGCTAAAGTGTACGCGAACAAACCCGGTAACACAAAAATGAATACCGGCAGAATTTTAATAAAGCCACAAAACAGGGGTCCTAATCTTGCATTATTTTCATCTTTGGCCCCAAGCACCCGCTGCACAATAGTCTGGTCTGCACACCAATACCAAATACCCAAAACAGGATAACCTAAGAACACGGCATACCAGGGCATTCCACTACTATCGCCATGCGGGCGCAACATTGAAAGCTTATTCATTTCCTTATGGCTTTTCAATACATTGACCATGGGTTCCCAGCCGCCCATCCTGTGAAAGGCAGCATAGCTAATGATGACTGCCCCCGAAAGCAACACTACTGTTTGAATAGACTCGGTTACAACTACGGCTTTTAATCCCCCAATAATTGTATATATGGCCGTTATGATACATATTACGATCACGCTGACATACATATTAAGGCCAAATAAGGTTTTCAATACAATACCTCCTGCCAACATGGAAAAAGCAATGTGAATAATGATAGCAGATACAACAGATACAACCGCCAGCCAGTCGCGACTTGACCGGTCATAGCGTTTTTCCAAAAAATCAGGCAAAGTGGAAATACCGGATTTTATATAAAAAGGGACAAAGAACAAGGCTAATAAAATAAGCGTAAAGGCTGCCATCCATTCAAAATTCCCATTAAGCAATCCGCTGTCAAACCCGCTTTGTGCAAGGCTAACCAGGTGTACTGTAGAAATATTGGTTGCAAAAAGAGCCAGGCCAATAGCAGGCCATTTTAAAGTTTTTCCGGCCAAAAAATATTCACCGGCGGCATTTGCCTTGCTTTTACGGCGATGGCGAATACCTACCCATAACCCTATAAACAAAATAGCCAGGATATATATAATACTAATGTTTAAGTCGAGTGATTTTAACATTTCTATTTAGCTATATTTCATATTTTAAAGTCACAACTGCTGCCCGGCTCCATTGGAGTTTTATAAACACCACTCTCTATTTTAACGGGATGTAAAAAATGCTCTTGTAAATGAGGGATGTGCTCTAAAAACAAAGCCTCATGCCCCATTGAAATATGATTGAACAATACCAGGTGCTGGTGCAACTGGCCCATATCACCCACATGGGGCACTACAGGGATATTATATTTACGGCAAAGCAAGCTAATGGTTATAAACTCGCTTACGCCCCCAACTCTTACCGCATCTACCTGGATAAAACCGGCTGACCCTGTTTGCAGATAGTTTTTAAAGATAACACGGTTTGGGACATGTTCGCCCAATGCCAGTTTTGTAGGTGCGATAGCATCCGCCAATGTTTTATGGGCCAGCACATCATCAGGATGGGTGGGCTCTTCAATCCAATATGGATTCATGCCTTGTAACTCCCCGCATATTTTAAGGGCCTGCGGAAGGGTCCACTGCTGGTTAGCATCCAGCATCACTTTTATATTATCGCCTGCTTCTTCACGTACTATATGAGAACGGCGGATATCCCTTTCCGGATCTGTGCTTCCTACTTTCAACTTCATGGCTGTAAAGCCTTCTGCTACGGCCTTACGGCAATTTTCGCGTACTTTTTCATCGGTATAATTAAACCACCCTATTGAGGTATCATAGCCGGGATAACCCGAATTAATAATTTGCTGACGATGTTCTTTACCCGCCCGGTTATCTTTTAATAATTGCAATGCTTGTACATGCGTAAGCTCGTCTTCCAGATAAGATAGATCAAGCGTATTGATGACTTCTTCTGGTGACAGGTCGATTAGTAATTTCCATAGTGGTACACCTTTTTTCTTAGCCCACAGATCATAGCAGGCATTGGTAACTGAAGCAAGCGCCAAATGAACAACGCCCTTATGCGGCCCAAGCCAGCGAAACTGCTGCTCATTGGAAAGTTGATTGAACACTGTCCCGAAATTCGACATTAGTTCTTCAATATCTTTCCCTTTTAATTGATCGGCGTAAAACTGTGCGGCCTTGCAAACCAGGTCATTCCCCTCGCCCAATGTAAAGGCGAAACCTGTACCGATGAGGCCGCTATCGTCAATCAGGCTGGTTACTGCGTAAGAATATATGGGGTCTCTATGAATAGCATCGCTTCCGGCTCCTTTGGCTAGCGGAAATCGCCTGTCGCTTATCTGAATCTTTTGGATCATTCGTTAGGTTATTAGTAATTAAGAAACTACAGGTATGGTTTCAGTATTAGTAGTTAATTCCAGTACAATTACTGAATCATTGCTATCGGGAAGCTGTCCGGGTAATTGAAGTGTAATAGCGCCATCGACATCCTGGCTATAATCTATTTTATCGCCTTTCAGTAAATAAGCTTGTTTAACCTTCACATTGGCAATAGCCGGAAGTGTTAAAGCATTAGATTTTTTTTCAAAAACATGGATATAAAGTTTATTGCCTTTACGGGTTGCAGCAAAAACCTCATTCGGTTTAAACGGGCCGCCTTTTGTCCCGTATATACTTTCACCATATATTTTCAACCATTCACCCATTTCTTTCAGCCTTTTCACTTGTCGTTCTTCCATCCTTCCATCAGGCATAGGCCCAACGTTGAAGAGCAGGTTTCCGTTTCCTCCTGAGGTTTTAACTAAAGTTTGGATGCATTGCTTTAGCGGCTTCATTGTATCATTTGGTTTCCAGGCCCATTGGTTACAAATAGTCATACAAGTTTCCCAGGGGGTCTTCATGTTAAGTTCGCCAATTCTTTGTTCAGGCGTTGCAAAGTCCCCTATCATTTCCGATGTTAGTTTTGGGTGATCGTTATTTCCTCCAAGCCTGTTATTGATGATAACATTAGGATCA
>JAQBOS010000396.1 GCA_028287925.1 Mucilaginibacter sp.
TTTATATTAACCATACCTTTAAAAGCCCTGGCTGTAACGCAGCCCGATGAGATAACATCGCCTACAATTGAAACATTTGCGCCTGAAATGCAATTTTTAAAACCCGCAAAACAGGTTGCCAAAGTTACTGACAGAGAACCGCTGGTTGTAATTGTTGAAGATGACAAGAACTTCGCCGATATTCTTCATGATTATTCACGTGATCATGGTTATAAATCAATAATGGTTTACGAAGGCACAGATGCGGTTGAGGTTATAAAAGAAAATCAGCCTGATGCGGTGATACTTGATATTATGCTGCCGGGTAAGGATGGATGGCAAATATTAAAGGAGTTAAAACAGGATGAGCTAACCATGCACATCCCTGTTCACCTGATGTCGGCAGGAGAAGCTGCGGCTAATCGTGTTCGCAGGGAAGGTGCAATAAGCTTTCTTAAAAAGCCAATTGATACCGGCACACTCGATAAATTATTTATCGATATAATGCAGCAAAGCGGAACTAAATTTACCCAGATCTTATTGGTTGAAGATAATAAAACGCAAAGCCAGGCGCTGAATGACATGATGCAGGGCCAGGGCATTACAGTTGACCAGGCTTTTGATGGCGAATCTGCATTCAGGATGCTTCATGAAAAGGAATACCAGTGTATGATACTTGATCTTAACCTGCCTGATATTTCAGGTCTCGACTTTTTAGATAAGATAAAGGAGATTGACAGGTTTAAAGCACTGCCGGTAATTATTAATACTGCAATGGAACTGGACAAAGCCTCGGTTAGCAGGCTTATGCATTATGCCAATGCCATGGTGGTTAAAACTACAAAATCTGCCGATAGGCTTATTGATGAGGTTAACCTGTTTTTAAATAAGGTCCGTGAGCTGGCAGATCAGTCGGCCGATATAGTTTCTCTACCAAAAAATAAGATGGTTACACAGGGAAAGGATGTTATAAAAGGCAAAAAAGTATTGATTGTTGACGACGATATGCGCAATATCTTTGCCTTGAGCAGCGCACTCCAGAGCTATGATATGATTGTGGAAATTGCCAGCGACGGACAGGAAGCCATTGATAAGCTGGAGATTATTAAAGATATTGATTTAGTGCTGATGGATATTATGATGCCGGTAATGGATGGTTACGAAGCAACAAGATATATAAGAAAACAAAACAAATGGGCCAAGCTGCCTGTAATAGCCTTAACAGCAAAAGCAATGATGGATGACCGTGAAAAATGCATAGCTGCCGGTGCCAATGATTATATAACAAAGCCGGTTGATATGGATAGGTTGGTTTCATTAATGCAGCTTTGGCTGGGGAGCTAAATATGAATGTTTCTTCACAAGGATTAACAACGGAACAGATTACAGAACTTATTGACCTGGTAAAAAAAGTTCACGGATTTGATTTTTCTGATTATTCAAAAGCATCACTAAAAAGAAGGCTTAGCAGGATAATGATGATTAAAAAGTTGGAATATTACGACCTGAAACATACATTAGTAAACAGTCCTGATTTTTTCCAAAATTTTTTAGAGGAGATTACGGTGAACGTTACTGAAATGTTTCGCGACCCTTCATTTTATAAAGCGCTTAATAACCAGGTTATTCCATATCTCTCAACTTATCAGCATATAAAAATATGGTCGGCAGGGTGTTCATCAGGCGAAGAAGTTTACTCGCTGGCAATTTTACTGGACCAGGCCGGGCTTAAAAACAAATCATTTATTTATGGTACGGATGTAAATACGGTTGTTTTAAAAGAGGCACGCATGGGAATTTACAGTTACCGTAATATAAAAAGCTATGTCGAAAATTATCAGTTATCAGGTTTAAAAGGGTCACTTACAGATCATTTTACCACCATGTATGATGCAGCCACAGTTCACAGCGAACTAAAAACCAACACTTTATTTTCCGTTCATAATTTAATATCCGATACGGTTTTTAACGAGTTTCAGTTAATTAGCTGCCGTAACGTTTTTATATATTTTGAAATGCAGCTCCAGGAAAAAATACTGGAACTTTTTTATAAAAGTTTATGCCCGCACGGTTTCTTATGTCTTGGCAGTAAAGAAACCATCAGGTCTGATTCCTTTAAAAAGAAATTTAAGGCGGTTAACCTAAAGGAAAATATTTACCAAAAAATTGGATATTGATAAAAACATAAAGGATCGCTGGCACAACTCTGAAATATTGTTGTTAGGCGGTTCTGCGGGCTCATTCAAACTATTGTTTCATATTGTGAAAATTTTGCCACCTTCTCTGGATAAGGTAGTGATCATTGTTATGCACCGGAAAAGAAATTTTCAAAGCTCAATTGAAAAACTGTTTGCCGAAAATAGCAGTATGCCCATAAGGGAAATTAGTGATAAAGACCAAATAAGTAAAAATACGATTTATATAGCCCCGGCAAATTATCACGTTTTAATTGAAAAAGATCATTCATTTGCCCTGGATGTGTCTGACGCTCTTTGGTATTCAAAGCCATCAATTGATATTACATTTGAAAGTGTGGCGGAGATCTATAATGATCGTTGTACAGCTATATTATTTTCAGGAGCAAATGAGGATGGCGCCCAGGGCTTGCTTAAATTAAAAAACGCCGGCTCGTTAACCATTGCGCAACATCCTGATGATGCAGAGATGCCCGAAATGCCTAATAAAGCAATAAATATTAACGCAACTGATTATGTTTTAAAGAGTAACGAGATTTTTGTACTTTTGCAGAATTAATAAATTTATCCCCATTTACCTTAGATGACCCTCATTAATATTCTGATCGTTGACGACAGGGAAGAAAATATTATAGCGCTAAGAGCATTGCTTGAGCGCGATGATATAAAAATATTTTCTACCACATCCCCAAATGAAGGCTTGAAGTTAGCCTGGGAGAATCAGATCTCCATTGCTTTGGTAGATGTTCAAATGCCTGAAATGAATGGGTTTGAATTTGTTGAAATGTTGAAATCAAATCCGCGTACCAGGGATATTCTTGTAATTTTTGTTACCGCAATATCAAAGGAGACAAAATATGCAGTAAAGGGTTTAGGTACGGGAGCCGTTGATTACCTGTATAAGCCGCTTGATCCTTATATTACTTCGGCTAAAGTAGATTCATTTATACAACTAGCCCGCTATCAGGCTGATATTAAGATGAAAAACCTGGAGCTTGAGAATTTTGCTGTTATTGTAAGGAACTCAGCTGATATTATCTGTGTGGTTGACGCGCATGACTTTAGGATCCAAACAATTAACCCGGCATCCGAAAAAATTATTGGACTAAAACCGG
>JAQBOS010000397.1 GCA_028287925.1 Mucilaginibacter sp.
CCAGGTGAAGTAGCCAAAGAAGCCGGCACCAGCGAGGTAAACAGCACCGAAAGCAGCACCATAAACAGTGGGGTTGACAAAGCAGCTGGCGCTATAAAAGGCTTATTTAAAAAGAAGAAAAAAGCTGACCCCGCACCTGCCGCGGCGGCAAACGTTCCGGCAGTACTGCCACCGCCAACCCAGCCAGGCCCCGGAATGGGAACGCAACAAGGGCCTATAAGCGCCTATAACAATTACGACTTTGTGCCCGGCGACCAGATTGTTTTTAATGATGATTTTATGGACGACCAAAACGGCGAGTTCCCGGCACACTGGAACTTAGGCAATGGCCAGGCTGTGGTTAACACGATAGCGGGCAGGCAGGCTTTTTTATTGACAGATGGCAACTATGCACATGTTAGCCCGCTGATTAAATCGCCATCATACCTGGGTGATGCGTTTACTATTGAGTTTGACGATTATAGCAGCGGCGGGTATCACCCCAAATTATATTTCTACAACAGTAACGCCAACGCAACCGCCGCATCAAACGACCAGGCCAATGTAAGCTTAGGCACCGATGTAATAGGGGTTGTAAATAAATCAACCGGCCTTGATTTGCAGGGAAAGATCCCTGCAGATATTCTTGGAGAAAAGTATCTGAATAAATGGCACCACATAGCTATCGCATATCGCAACAACCAGATAAAGGTGTATGTTGACCAGTATCGCGTTGCCGTTGCGCCAAACCTGGGCACCAAGCCCCGCGCCTTTGATATTGAGGGTATAGGCGACCCAAATAACCCTATTATAATAGCCAATGTGCGCGTTGCCAACGGCGGTGGAATGAACATGCTGGGCAAAAAGTTTACAGATGCCAAAATAATTACCCATGGGATAAACTTTGATATTGACAAGGCTACCATAAAGCCCGAAAGTATGGGTACCCTTAACATGATAGTCGGTATACTAAAAGACAACCCCGATTTAAAATTCGAGGTGGATGGGCATACCGATAATACCGGCGGGGCAGCCCACAACGCAACGCTTTCGCAACAACGCGCCGATGCCGTAAAGGCACAACTGGTAAGCATGAGTGTTGATGGCTCGCGCCTTACCACTAAAGGTTTTGGCGACACCAAACCTATCAGCGATAACCTTACACCCGAAGGCAAAGCCAATAACCGCAGGGTTGAATTTGTAAAACAATAAACAACAATTAAAATAATAAACTCAAAAACAACTATCATGAAAAACAAAGTAATGTACTTAGCACTGGTTGCCTTATCGTTTTTTGCATACGCGTGCAGTACCAAGAATGACCCTACACCAACCAATACAACCTATAAGTTTACGGTTAATGGAACTACCTATACAGAAACAGCAGCTGCCGACTCCACCACATCATTATCAGGCGGAACAAAAAACCTGAATGCGCTGGGCGTAACAGGCCAATCGGCGGATAAATCGGCGCAGGCGGCCATTATATTTTTCTGGGCAGGCACCGCTAAACCCAAAGCAGGCACATACACTATAGTTGGTGATGCTACTACAATTGGGGCAGGGCAGGTAGCTGCTTTGGTAATAGATAAGGTAACCGTGGCCAAACAGGGCTTTTACGGAACTACCGGGTTAGACGGCACCTCAATAACAGTAGCAGTGAGTGCATCAGGAAAAATATCACTCACTATGCCATCTATAGCTATCAAAGGGTCGAATTTTGATAACACCGACCCGAAGAATACAGTTGTTACCGATGTTACCGGGTCTATTTCCGGTTCGGCAGGTGAATAACAATAAGCTAAGCATACCACAATGAAAACTACATAACAGGCCCGGTAATTATTACCGGCCTGTTTTAAAAATCCCAACAATATGAAAAAGATGTTTTTTTTGATCGGCATTGGTATGCTGATGTATTGCGGCTTGCTTGCACAGCCCGCCACCTTCTCTATAACCGATAAGCAGCCCGCACTGGTTGACGGGCTTGAATTGGGTTACGTTATCAAATCAACCGAAGTAAAAGCCGTTAGCAACAAAGGCGATTTCAGCCGCTACTCTGTAAGTTTTTACGTTCGTAACACCACCAACCAGGGCAAAATAATGCTCTATAAACAGGGTTGGAACGTGTTGAACAATGTATCTGACCAATTAGCCCAGTTTAATTGTTTGAACGCAACCGGCGCAAGGCTAACATCAAAAGAAGCCATTATCAATGCCGAAGCCTGCAACGTGCTGGCGATGGTGAACAGCTGCGACCCCAAAAAAGTTGACAGGAACAAACAATTTGTGCAAATAGGCTACTGGATTAAACCAGGCCAAACCATAAGCACCGGCGCTATTTTAATTACCCCTTTAAATACCCTGCCCGATATGCAGGTAACTTACCTTGCCAGCCAGTTAACACCGCTTTCATCAGCATCGATTGGCGGACCGGAGCTGGTACAGGTTGCAGGACCGCAAAATGCCCCGCCACCCCCGCCGGCTGACGGGCAAGGCTTTGTAAAACTGAAAAATAACTTTAACAACATGTACCTGAACAACCAGCAGGGCCCGCCGGAGGCAACAAATATTGATGCCGGCTGGTGGAGTGCCCAATGGCAGGTTATAGCTATACCCAACAGCCGCTATGTTAACCTGAAAAACAGGTGGAAGGAGAACTACCTGTTGGTTGACCAGCGCGGCTATGTAACGTTTACAGATAATTATAATGACCGCGCAGGCTTTTGGACCATGGAATCTACAAACGACCAAAACGTTTTCAGGTTCCGTAACCTGATGACGGGCGGCTACCTGTGCATCGCTGCCAATGGTATATTGATCCAATCAAAAACTCCCGTCAATAATTTTTGCTCGGGTTGGCTAATGGAGCAACCCTGATAAGCAAGGTGCTTTTACGGCACTGACTAATATAAAAACCTAAAACAATGAAAAAAATAATATACACCATGGCCTTACTTGCAGCGGTAACCACGCTTAACGCGCAGGGTATTTTAGGTAAGCTAAAAAATAAATTAACCAGTGGTGCTTCAAAAGATGTGCAAAGCCAGGTGATAAACCAAGCGGGCGGCCCCGGTTCGTCAAAGGCTCCGGACGGCAGCATGGTAAAGTACACCGATCCTGCTACAGTTGGAACGATATTAATGAGCTACACGCAAGCGGAACTGGGCAACCATCCCGACGGTTTTGATATGTGGTTCCTGTCTGTACAGGTTGTGAACAACCAAATAGTGGCTAAAATAGCCGAATCTAATACGGTGGTGTATAGCTATAGCGGCGGTCAGCTTCAAAAAACCGGCGAAACACCGCCCAACATCAACCGTAATACTTTAAAAAATGGCAGCGAGATTGAGCTGTTCAGCAAAGATTTTACGCAAACTGATATGGGCAATGCCATGCTGAAAAACGGGCATAATGTTACCAGTGGCATGATCCCCGGCAAGGCCGAACAAACCTTTACTTTTAATGGAAAAGTGGTAGGCCGCTTTACAATGGCGCAAATTGCGCATAATGCTGACTCAACAGTTGTTGCTGTGGCAGGGATGAGCGTTACAGGTGGAATGAGCTATCATTTAAATCCATCAAATGGTGCCCAAATAACCCTGCCAAAAGGCTATGGCGCACTGCCCCTTATTAGCCCCGACGGTAAAATTACGGCAGCGCTGTTTGGCGTGGATAAGAAGGTGATCGTATCAACCGGAGCCACTTATACAATAAACGACCCATCGAACAACCAAATTTGGCTACGCAATACGGGTAATGTTTTTTACATCCCCTCTATCGGTAATTCGTTGGTTATGGAACGTAACGGCACTCTGTTTTACAAGTTTAATAATCCTGTTGATTTAAAACGCGTGTTTTTAAACGCCAATGAAACGGGTATGGCCTGGGAGGGATACCGCGGTCTGTACTTCTCGGATGGTACCATATTTGAAAATGCATCAGCGCCCACTAAGGTGGTACTTGACAACAAGGAAGTGATTGTGTTTTTAGACGTTGACACCAATAACGGTAACCTTTACCTATGTAAACACGATTTGTAGAATAAAGCTATGGGAAAGCATTGTTTATGGCCTGTTTAGCGCAGGCCGTTGACCTGCGCTAACGGATTTGCCCCTTTCAGGTTCAGTAATAATAAGGTAGAACCTAAAATTAAAGCCCTGAAAGGGCGCAACTCACCAGCACAGGCCGCAGGCCTGTGCGATGGCGAAATGTTCGAATATATGACAACGCATTATTAAAATCTATCTATCAAAAACATGAAAAATAAATTTTACATGGCAGCGCTTTTGTTTATAACATCAGCCATACACGCTCAAACCATTTCGCTACCGCCATTTTTACGATGGGAAACAAATAATGCACCCGGCTGCAAAAATGTATTTATCACAAAAGACAGTATGTTGATGGCTGTGAAAAACAAATGTGTAAGTGAAGGCATACTTGCAAACTGGCGCCCATCTGTTGGTATAAGTGCTGATAAGCTGCACTTTGCAATACCGGCAAACGGTGCTATTCAGCTAGCCATCACCTATAAATTTAACCCTGTTGGCGGTGATATACTGTCGTTTTACGGCACTTTCGACCCGGAAAGCGATAACAGCGATGTAGCTTTCAGCAGATCATTACAAATGAAGAGCGGTGAAAGTAGTTTACCTGCTTCGGGTGGGTTTACAACGGTGGTGCTGCTGGTAAATTTCAGCAATGAGGGCGATAAATCGTTATGGAATGCCCTTACTGCATTAAAAGGCTCGATGAATTTCAGCTTTAATGTTACTGCTAACGGAGGCGAAACGCACCAGGGCAGCTACGCGGTAATTAAAAATGTAAAACTTGAAGTAAAGTAAAATATAAAGAAGAAGGGTATTAATCCCCTTATAGAACATTCAATATTTAAAAACATGAAAAGATATCTCAGCATAGCGGTGTTTATCCTGATTTCCGCAAAATTGTTTGCCCAAAGCGGCCCCGATTTAGTGAGGGCAATGCGCGGTGGCCGTTTGTCGCTCAACGCCGAAAAAAGTATCCTGTCGGCCGGAGAGCAAACGCAAATAAATATCGATGTATTTATCCCGCCTGATGTTAATTCGACAACCGGGGAGGCAAACGGCGACGGGCACCCGGTGCACATGTCTGATGCGGCGCATACGCTGGCGAGCGCCGGTTTACCCATATCGTATCACGCCGAAAACTGGAAGATCTTGCAGGGAGGAGGTTCACTCGATATAGTTGATGAATATTTAGTAAAATATACTGCCCCGGCAAATGCGCCAAGGGATAATATGATGGTGATATCGGTAGAACTGATGCCTACCGGGCACGACCTACCCAAAGTGGTGTTGTTGAAAACCCTGTATTTTGAAGATGGAGATAACATATTTGCCTTCAACGTGCCGGGTTCGGGTATTAACGACGCGCGCTATAGTCAGAAAACAACCGGTGCCAAAGCATCTGCCACAAATCCGTCAACAGTTGCAGCCATTGACCCGGCCATCCTGGCCAATATTCCGGCTGCTGAAAGAGCAAAGCTGCAGGCTCAAAAAAACCATGTAGATGCAGCGGTACAAGCCAGCAATGTAAACCTGGTAAGCCTTACCAGCAACGCTAATGCAATATTCGACCCTTCAAATAATGTAACAATAATAAAGTTTATAGGCCTCGGGCGCGATTTGGGCCCCGGCCACCCTTCGTCCGCTGGCGGTGGTATAATGATAATAACTTATACTGGTGGGTTAACTAAAGGGGTTCATCCCTTTAACGGTATATCAAATGCGATATCGTTCAGTCCCGACCTGCGGCCCGGCGTAAAAACCTGCGCATGCGCCATGCAAGGCAATCAAAGCCTTCAAAGGTTAAAATGTGGTGGTACACTTACCATAACAAGTATGGACGGCGACTTTATAAAAGGCACCATCAGCTCCACAATATGGAACAACAAAACTGGCCAGGATAAAACCTTTAATCGCGGAACTGTTTACGGTGTATTTAAAATAAAGAAAGCATATTAATAATAATACCTCCATGAAAAAAATCTCACTATTAATATTTTTCGCCTGCTTTGTTTTTTGTTTGCAGGCACAGAAAAAAGACATAAAGCCAGGCTTTCGCAAACAAACGCCGGCCGAAACACAGTTTTTAAACAGCCTTCACCAATCGTTATACGCATCACTGCCGCATGTTTATAAGGATTGGAAAACAGCCCCGGAAAACAGTTTCGATGCTGTAAAATATTGGTGCGACATCCCAACCCAATGGCATGATTGTACCGCCGATATCCCAACCGGTATTGGTCATGGGGATCCATGGGCGTTAAATTGGCAGGTTGATTTTACAATGCCCGACGAGCAGAGCAGCGGCCTTATGATGGCTGCTATGAAAGGGGTAACTGATTACACCAATGGGCAGCAGGTGGCAACTTGTCTTAAAGCTACCAACAAAAGCAAGCTGGGTATTTTTATATATGCCAATATTTCATCAGGCGTTACGGGCGCTTTTCCTATTTCTTATTGCAGTAAAACGCCACCGTTAACTATCCTGTTGCCCGTAGTCGCAACGCTGGCAGTAAAGGGGATCCGTTCTGTCGATTGCCCTATAATGGATGGGGGACATGTGAGTATGTCGGGAAATTATTATGATAATGCAGTAGTGTTCCTTGGTAAACCGGTTAGCAGCAAAACCACATCAACCGGTAGCGATGGCCTTACAACAACCCGTTATGCTATTGGCTTCGACAAAGCCCGCATAGGTAAGCTGGTGGTTCAAAACATAGTGGTAACGTTTAAAGGCGATTCGGCAGATATTGATGAAGCCATAAAGCTGATTGACTGGCAAAAATTAAGTGATTTGATTGAAAGATAATTGTTAGGGATGGGTGTCGCAAAGCAGGCCGGGGCGAGCCTGGCCTGTGAGCGGCCCAAAATTCAACGTCTACAGTAAAAAACTTTATACGCACAACCAAATACGGACGAAATACAGAGGCTGATTTAGTGTTATAAATTATAATGATATGAAAAGATTAATGCTATCGATAATAACTATAATAATGATTTGCGCTGTTCAGCCTTCATATGCGCAAATACCCACCAAGGAGCAGGCGGCTGAAATGGCCCGCCGCATCCGAACCATGACCCCAGCGCAGATCATGAAGTTTCGCGACTCGCTGATGAAAGCGGTAACACAGCACGAGGCGCAGGTGCTGCCGAACGGCGATCAGTTGCTGATACAGCATCACTATGATACCACCTACACTACAGTTAGCTTTAATTACACCAAAAAGGTATCGGAATCCCATACCAATGGCGGTACATCTGGCTCGTCGACCTATACCTGCTTTGGCAAGTCGTTTAAAGCGCCTATGCTATACGAAGCCAACGGGCATACAATAGTTCAATGCATGTTAAACCCGCCGGGTGCCAATACGTCGCAACTGGATAATATGGCCAATAAAATAAATCAGGACAAAAAATACATGACGCCCGGTCAGGCAGTTGCGGGTACCGACCTGGCCAGGCAAATGTCGTTTTCGTCGATGACTATAAATGATAATTCGCTTACGGGCACAGCCAGCGAAAATTCGCTCTACAGTGGTCACGGCTCAAACACCATTATTACAACCAAGCCGCCACTAATTAGAATGGCGTTTTCGTTTATATACGACCCGGTGCAGGTAGTATCAACAATAGGTGTCGGGGCGTCAATAAATATTCGTACAGTCGGGCATGACGAACATGGCAACTCCTACAGTTCTGATGGCACTACAGATGTGGGTATGGGCGCTACCACCGATCCCCGATATGCAAAGATAGTGGGCGGCAGCACACCGCAACGCAACCCCGACGATACCTACATAACCGTTACCAAAACAACACGGGGATTTAAGATCCGGTATTCAAAGGTTCAGCATATTCGCGAGTCAAATGCTGATATTACCGAGACTTTAACTGCCGATATAGGGGAGCCAATACAGGAGTATGAGGCGGTGCTGAAACCAATGCCTGATAGTAAATACGAAAAGTGGCTGCCAAAGGGGCCAAAGGTTGACGGCAGCGACGATACAAAAGGCGATGATAGCCTTCGTTTTTATGTAGTGGTGAGGGATAAGTTTGATACTACCAAATCGTACGCTGGCAATTATACTGTAAAATATAAGCTGAAAGATATTACCCATTATAAAGGGTTTAACAGCAATTATCCGGTTGAACACGCAAACCAAAAATCTGATTTTAAGATTGCTGATGCCGTGCGCACGTTTGCCAACCATGTTTTCGACCCGGCATCGTTAACGGATAGTACGGCGGCATCGAAACTCAATAAAGGGGCCACGGCCATAGTGCAGCTAACTTGTATGGATTACGGTGCCTGGGCAAGGCTTACCGCCGAAGTTACACTTGATAATGGCCTGGTTGTACAGGCCCGGCCCTACTATGAACCGATAGATACGGGTATAACTGTGCCGTACGACCGCGATAAAAACAAAATTGCCGACACCTGGGAAAAACATGAAAATATTTTTGGCAAAAGGTATAACCTGAATTGGGATGAAGACGTGAAACCCGATAATCATCATAATGGCGACAATATACCGCTGATTGACGAGTATCGTGGTTTTTTAACAGAGGATGACAGCTATAAGCCGGTTTATACACGTTTTTCGCCACAGGTAAAAGAGTTGATCACTATTGGATTGGCTGATAAGAGCGCGCCGGACGAACAATATAAAAGCTCAATTAAAATCGGGGCTTTGGGCTATGGCAAAGTTTCGGGTGTTAAGATCTATCACCTCACCAATTCAAAGTATGGGCAGCATGAACCCGGCCAGCCCTCTGTAGTGGTGTACGGTCGATGGGTAAATTATAACACGCCTTTAACCGTTTATACGCGTGGCGTTACAATTTATGCATCCGATCAGCAAAACCCCGATCCTGACCCGGACGTTCAGCTGGCTTACGGCACTACGCTGCCATTATTCGAAATGGATGCGGCGCACAATACTTTTAACGGCGCAATGTTGCCCGAAGAAACAAGAGGAATCACAATCTGGCTGTATAACATGACGCATCATGCTTACGAGCCTAGTGAATACTTGCCGGCAGCGCTAAATTTAACGCGCGACGTAATCAGGAAAAATAGCTATATAACGAAGGCAAATGCAGAGTTTCACGTAAATATAGATACGCTGACGGTGTCGCGATTGGTGGCGCAATACTATTATGTGAACATAAGCCGGATAATTTCATTTACCACGGCACACGAGCTTTGCCACTCAACTTTTATACACCACCATCATTTTAGCGAAGGTGGCAACGGCTTTTTTAAAGGGGCCACAACTTGCCCCGTGCGGTATTGGATGAATAATTTTATTGCTCAGGATGCCTGTACCTGGGTGGCCATGTATATTACAGGTAAATGGGACCCTGGTTCGCTGACAACTCCATGGGGGCCGGGAGACCAAATGAAGCTTTGCACAACCGGAGATGATTGCTTTCATCAACTGAAGCTGAAGAAGAATTAATGCAAATAACACTGAACTGCTGTAATGTTATATCCCATGTCTAATCCTGAAAAAAGTTTACCTTAAAACTGACAATAAACCCGATTAAGAGATCTTGATACCTGGTAGTATTCACGATTATACTGAAGAGAATCCGTGTGGAGGAGACAAAAAGCCTTGATTTGCTTTTTGTCTCCTTTTTTATGCGGAATAAATTGAAATTTATTAGAACATCCTGATGGGATTTTTGTTTGTTTATTATACGTTTTACCTTTTAGCTTAAACCTGAAAAACAAATTAGTCCTATTTATTAACCTTATTATCAGTATGGAGTATGGAAAAGCGACACTCACACGTTCATGGTTGCACACATTGCGCCTGTAACAACCCAGTTTTAAACATTCTTAAAGATGCTATTTTTGGCCCGGAAAATTTAGCAAAAATGAAATCCGAAGCTGGCCAAAAAACCACCAGCCAGCAACCGCAAACCATTATGATCAGCGGCGGGACCATCCTGCCAATGACCGGAGGATTAACGGATCCGGTTGATGCTATCGGGATAGCCGGTGGAAAGGTTGTTGTAACCGGGGACTCAAATACCGTATCGACGTATATGACCCAAAATTATCCTGGGTATCAAACAAAGCAATTAACCGGCACACAAACTTTGCTCCCCGGCCTGATCGAGCCGCACGTTCATATAGTTCCCACAGCTATCATGACAGACTGGATAGATGTGAGCCCTTTTAACGGGCAGGATTTACTGTCGACATATAATTTGACCACTGTAGGGACAACCATAAACAGTAACCTTCCTAGAATTACCGGGTATGTTATTTTAGGAAGAGGATTAGATCCGTCACTGATGCCTTTTGTACAAGTTAATGGTGTAAACGAATTGCAAACCATTGATAATAGCGTACTCGACAACATTAACTCCAAAAAATCAATGATGCTGTTAAGTGCATCGATGCATACGCTTTATTTAAACACTAAGGCTTTAAATTACGTATATAATAACAGCAGTGCTGTGCGGGCAATATATGCATCAGCTTCCGATTATATCCAGGCTACCCAGGGCCAGCTGCAGGAAGAAGCAGAAATGACACCCGCATTAACAGTGATAAAGGCACAGATTACCGCCATGAGCACCAACGTTTATAGTTATCTGACATCCCTTTTTCAATTGGCGAATTCGAGAGGAGTGACTTTTATGTATGATGCAGCGCTGAGCGCCAATTTTGAAGGCCTGCTGAGTAAATATCTTAAAATTAATCAGGCATTAGTGCGGATCGGCGGCGCATTGCTTTGTTCTGACCAGAATGATGCTAATGGACTAGGCAATTATACACCACCAGCCGAGTATCAGCCTGTATATTATGGACATGTTAAATTAGTTTCGGATGGTTCAAACCAGGGATTAACCGGCTATCAGAGCACTGCATATTTGTGCGACCCTCCTGATAACACCGGGATCTTCAATTTTCCGCAAGTGGGTATCCCGCCATCCACTATTCCGCCAGATTATGAAACATTGATCACTACCGTTGTGGCCGACAAGGGCTGGCCCCTGATGGTCCATGCCAACGGCGACCTTGCAGTAACATTTGCTATTGAGGCCTATCAAAACGCCCTTTCTAATTATAACGGTCCCGTATTGCGCAATCGAATTGAGCATTGCTCACTTATAACTATAGATCAACTTGCAACTATGCAGCAGATGGGTGTTTCGCCAAGTTTCCTTATCGGGCACGTAGGTTATTGGGGGTATGCTTTTAGCCAGGTAATCTTCGGTCAAAAAGCGCAAATGCTCGACCTTTGTAATTCGGCCCTTGAAGCGGGATTGAGAATTACGCTTCATAGCGACAATGAGGTAAGTCCGTTAGGTCCATTAAGGATGATGGAACAATCCATTACCAGGATAATGGAAGAAGATACAACAAATAATGAAGTATTAAATGTCGCGGAATGCCTTACACCCGAGCAGGCTTTAGTTGCTGTTACTTATGATGCTGCCTGGCAATGTTATGCTGACCAATGGGTTGGATCATTAAATCCAGGCTACTATGCCGATTTCGTTATATTGGGGAAGGATCCGCTTACATTAACCTCTCAATCTACCTATATGCAAATGCGAAACATTCAGGTGTTGGAAACCTGGTTAGGTGGCGTGCCCGTGTATGAAGGAGGGTCATAATAAAGAACAGCATGCTTAAACAG
>JAQBOS010000399.1 GCA_028287925.1 Mucilaginibacter sp.
AAGTTGATCCGGATAATGATAGGCGGCAGGAGGAGTTGAACAAGATAAGGGGTTAGATAATTCGTCCCCCATGCCAGGTTTTCACTATGCATATGGGAATGTCCTATGAGGTGCCGAAATAAATTCGGCATGACGTACCTGGGTTTTATTCCAATTAGTTTATTTTTCACTAATTTTCGCCAATAGCGCTCTTTATGAACCGCATCGACAGATTATTTGGCATCCTTACTACCCTGCAATCAAAAAAGCATGTAACGGCAGCACACCTGGCTGAGAGATATGAGATAAGCGTGCGCACAGTGTACCGGGATGTTAAGGCCCTGGAGGAACTGGGTATCCCTATCAGTTTTGAGCAACCAAAGGGTTATTTTATTGTGCAGGGATATTTTTTGCCACCGCTGTCCTTTACTACCGACGAAGCAAATTCTCTTATTTTAATGGCATCGCTTGCGGAAAAGTTTGCCGACAAGTCTATCGCCAAATACAGCAACAGCGCGCTTTCAAAAATTAAAGCCGTTTTAAAAACGTCCGATAAAGACAAAACCAACCGTTTTAGCGATCATATAAACATCTATAATCCGGAACCTTCAAAAACGGAGAATGATTACCTAATTGATATCCAGGCATCTATTACACAGCAAATTATTATTGCTATTGATTATACCGATAATGCAAACGTTAAAACCACCCGCGAAGTTGAACCGACAGGGCTGGTGTTTTACAACATGGAATGGCATCTGATTGCCTGGTGCTGGAAAAGAAACGACTATCGGGACTTCATCGTAAAAAAGATCAGCAATATAATCTGTACCAAACAGCCTTTCCGGAAAAAGGAACACATTAAGGCAGTCGATTTTCTGACCTGGTATAAATAAATTTCTACTTTCTTAAAACAGGCTGCCATAGGGTTGTCAGTGTGCGTAGTTTTCTTTGTGAAAAGAAACAGATATGAACACCCGACTAATCCTAAAAGCTATGATCTTTGATTTTGCATTCCAATTAGCTACGGCAATGTTACCCGCCAATGCCCAGGTAAAATCTAAAGCACCCAATAATGAAATGGTAAACGCTTCTATTACCGAAAGAGGCGGGTTAAAGGTGATCCCCTCAAAAACATCATCTGCAAATGATTTTGACTTTTTAGCCGGTAACTGGAACATCGCCAATAAAAAACTAAAAAGCAGGCTGCAAAACAGCAATGATTGGGAAAGCTTTAATGCCAGGCAGGATGTAAAACTGATTCTGAACGGCATTGGTAATACAGACAGGTATTATGCAAACCTAAACGGGAAGGACTTTGAAGGAATGACCCTTCGGCTTTTTGATCCTAAAACAAAGCTTTGGAGCATTTATTGGGCTGATAGCAATTCGGGAAAACTGGATATTCCGGTGGTTGGCTCATTTGAAAATAATATAGGGAGGTTTTATACAAAAGATACTTACAAGGGCAAAAAGGTGATCGCTATGTTTAAGTGGGATAAAACCAACCCGGATAAGCCGGTATGGAGCCAGGCATTATCCGCCGATAACGGAAAAACGTGGGAATGGAACTGGTATATGAATTTTGAAAAAACAAATAGCGCGACTAAGGACCAAGAACTGAGCGAAAATCAAAACATAAAGGTTTTGGAGCTGCGTAATTATATTCTGAAACCCGGCAAAAGGGATGATTTTATAAACTATTTTGAAAAGCATTTTATTACTTCGCAGAATATTTTAGGCGGATATGTTTTAGGGCAATTCAGGATAAAGGATGTGGATAATAGGTTCCTATGGTTCAGGGGCTTTAATGATATGAGTTCTAGAAGTGTGTATCTGCCTGAATTTTATCGCAAAAGCCTGGTATGGCAAAAGTTTAAAGCCGGGGCCAATGCCTTAATTGAGGATAATGATGATGTGCATTTACTAAAGCCTTTAAATGATACCGGCATTAACACCAATAGCTTTGCAAAGCATAAAGGAATAGTCGTGATTGATTATTATACAGCCAGTGAAGGGCAGCTTGATCAATTGATCAGCTTATATCAAAATAAATATGCTGCTTACCTGCAATCTATCGGTATAAATAATTCAAGCTTATGGGTAAGTGAGCTAACTCCAAATGATTATCCTTCACTGCCGGTTATACAGGATAAAAACCTGCTGGTGGTTATTACTTTTTATAAGGATGAAGCGGAATATGAGTTTAAATTAAAACTTGTGAAAAGTAATAAAGAATTGCAGGATGAGTTGAAAAAGCTGGTAAAGCGTAAAGAAGCCCTTGTCAATTATCCTACTGAAAACTCATTTGGAGAGGTTGCGAAATAGTCTTTAATGCCCTTGTTGGGGTTGTCGCCATTGGTGTCCCGAATACTGAAAAAAGCGCGGAAAAGTGCGATTCCCTCCCTTGGGAGGGCGCAGGGAGGGGTTTCTGCGCCATGCTTTTACGTGTGATTAGCAGTAGTAGCTTATAGCAGAAACCCCACCCTTCCCCGCCCCGAGGCGGGAATCGCACAGGGCCTTGGCTTGCATGATTTGTTCCGAACACCTATGGTGACAACACCAACAAAGGCGTAACAGATGGTGAGCGGTCATCCTGAGCCTGTCGAAGGGCGACGTGCGCAGTGGCCTGTCCGCTTTGCTAAGCATGGTGCAGAGGCCTTTGCCCACATGCTTCGGGTGCCTTGCATGACACCCTTTTTCTTGTCATTTCTCCTTCAGAATCAAACGGATTTAAAAACTCAAAATAACAAGAAAGCTATATTAATTTCTAACGTGTCGGCTGTCCGCTATGTCGCGCCTCAGACGATAAGGCTGATGTACGAAAATGCAGGAACAAGGCAAGGAGCGGGATCGCGAGCGCTAAAGCGAACTGCGTGCGCGAAACACCCACGCCGAACGGGAACCAGATCCCGGGAACCCCGATCGCCGAAAGCTCTGAGGGGAACAGTGCGACCGCCATCACAAGCATAGTCGGCAGTGCCAAGTATCGCTGACGACTGTTGCGGGCAACATAAAAGGCCGATCCGCAGAACAACACTAACAACGCTACTCGGGCGATGGAAACAAGAAGCTGGGCGTTAACACCCGGGAGAGCGGCAATACCTGCCAGGATACCAAACAGGCAAGCAAGGGCGTCGATCCTCCGATCAGAACATCCACCCAGGCGATAGCATGCGATAATCCACAAAACCACCGCTAACGGATTGAAAACGGCATAGCGCACAACGATCAGCGTTTGCAGACTTTCTACTTCGGTCCAATAGAATAATGGCTGGTTGATCCGCGACAGCGCGATTGCGGTAACGGTTGCGGCTGCCAGTGGCAGAAAACGATCGCCGCTGGAAAATCGGCGCAGGGAGAGCGCGAAGAGCGCCAGGATCAGCAGCACCAATGGCTCAACCAGGTCGACGACATAGCCCCAGAAAGTAAGCCACCATTGCGCCAGAAGGCGAGCATCTCCTGCTGTAGGTTCCGCCAGGATTGGCGCAACATGAATACCGCCCGCCTCTGGATCGCCGACCAACTCCTTCGGAAGATAGACGTGGATGGCAAGAACCCCCTCCCCGGCCGACTTTGTTTCGCCAAGCTGGAAGAGTTTTGGACGCGCAGCATATACGCGCGGTGGCGCCGCAGCAAAGTCGCCGATGCCCCCGATCCGCCTGCCATTCCAGTAGATCTCGTAAGCCCCGTCCACAAGGGTCGGCCCGGCCAGCACGGGTACTGAGCCCGCCGGCACGCTCCAGCGAACGTGAAGGCGATACCAGGCGTGCCCCCAGCGTCCGCTATGTCCCAGCGAGGTCCAGCCCGGAACGTAGCCGGGAATGCCGACGTCACCGTCATGTGCGCCTGCGGCCGGCGTGAGGTCGACACGCTCCCAATCCCGATCGTCGAATTGCGGGTTGGCCCACCTGGGATCATTGCCCATCCGAAACGCCCATGGGCCGTTCAACGGCGTTTCCGCTCGCGCGAGCGCAATCGGCACATCCGCTTTGGCAGGCTGCATCACGCAGAAAGCGAGCGCTATGCACACGAGAAAACCCGTAGTATATTTCCGGAACCGCAGGGGGACGGCGTGGCCTCCCTGTGCAATACAAGTCCAGATCATCATAAATAAAGCCATGAATAATAAGCTATATAATTGAAAGTTCAATTTAAATATAATTTGGATCACCTGACATTAACCGGGATCATCAAAATACCATTTTCACGGCTGGAGGAATAATATAAGGTCTTACCATCCGGGGATACACAGGGTGAACTGTTTTTACTCCCGTCGTTTACCTGGCTATCCAATTTTTGCCTTTCCATCCATTGGCTATTTTTCCGGAAACTAATGAAAAGCTGCCCGCCACTTGCAAAAATCAGGTAACGCTCATCAGGAGAAATAAAAGGATCATGAACGCCGCCATCTCCGGCAATTGGCACTAAAACGGGTGTTGAATAATGGTCATCCACCCAGGTGCTGAAATAGCTGCTTTTGTTATTAATGTCCCGATTGGGAGAATAAAAATATATGGTTCCGGATCTGCTAATGGCAGGTGCATAATTATTTACTCCGTCCAAATTAATTGGTGGATCCATATGATGTGCCTCCGACCATGTATCACCATCGACGCGATCAACAAACCATATATGTGCAAACTTTAGCTGTGCAGTGCCATTATACGGACGGTAAGAAGAAAAAAATATTTTTTTTCCATCAGGGCTCATAAATGGATCCATATCTTTCCACCGACCTGAGAAGTTGGCCACCGAGGGTTTTGTCCATTTTCCATCCTTTAGCTTTGAAAAATAAATTGAATTGGAAGCGCCGGTAAAGTAAACAGTCTTTCCATCGGGGCTAAATGTAGGTGCAAATTCTCCGCTATCTGTAGAAATGGTACCTTTAGAAAACACCGAAGCTTTACTATCCGGAGCAATAATGCTTTGGGCAAATGCAGGTAAGGCAGCAAAAACAGAAAGTAATGAGCAAATGATTGCGAATTTCCGGGGTTTGTGCATGGCATTAAATTTATGATAGTTTGTTTGCCCTAAAATGCAAGCAAGAAAAGACTGCCACAAATGTTTTCAACAAACCAGGCGCTTTTTTAAATGAAATGGTTATTTTCTGTCCCAGCAGGGTCTCTCATAGAGGACCCTGCGTTGTGGTTTGCAGAAATTTATGACATAAGAAAATGCCGCATACTTAGCACGCGGCGCAGGGTCCCTTTCAGGAGACCCTGCGGGGGCAGAAAGTTGCGGGGGCAGAAAGTTAAGGAAACCCCATCGGGGTTTAAGGTCGGTAGAAGTATAAAAACAAAGGGAAATACCGTGTCGTCAGGTACGGACCCTCGCCGATGTTGCGTACCTGACGGCACGCTAAATGACTTATACGATGCTTTCTACCGACATTTTGCACCTACGGCGCATTTTTAAAAATGATTCCCCTTAACTTAATAGCGTTGCGAAGACCCTAAGAGGACAGAACGAAAAAATCATTTG
>JAQBOS010000124.1 GCA_028287925.1 Mucilaginibacter sp.
GTTTTAAATGCGGCATGGCTTCAATACATGATCCGCACCATGTTGCACAAAATTCTATTAAAACGATTTTGCCTTTTAACTGGCTCAGCTTTGCTGTTTTAACAGGTGCGTTCAACACTGTAGTAAAATTAATATCAGGAACAGGTTCGCCATTTTTAACCTGGGCAAAGGCGCAGTTGGCAATTATGATAAATAGTAAGGTTAACTTTTTCATACTCGTTTTTTCTTCAAAAAACGGCAGAATCTCCGACCTTAAAAGTTAATGCAGGTTAATGAGCGTTAATTAGTGTTAACACTTTCTTTAATAAGTTTGGCAGGTCTTACTTTTATACCGATGAAAAAGCGTATCAAGCTAATTTTGATCCTGATGTCGGTATGTGTAACCGGGATAACCTGCTTGCAGCTATATTGGAACTATCAGAATTATAAGGTTACGGTTAAAACCTTTAAACATGATATTAATGAAGCTTTAGATAAAGCTGTTAACCGGGAAATAGATCAAAGAGAGCAACATATCGTTGCCCGTTTTAAAGGCTGGCTTGCTGATACTTCCTTTGTAACCATTACCTGCAATATTGAAAACCGGGATAGTTCAACCGTTTTCCATTTGAATGATGCCCACCCATACTCAAAGGGACAAAAAGGCATTAGTTTGGGTTTAACAGATTTTAAAGAGAAGGTAAGAAAGATCACCCCAAAGGCCAAAGCGATTTTTATTAATTATTTTGGTGATACAATAGTTAAAAGAGATTTAAAAATCGGCACAATTTATTTTTACACTCAAAGGCTCGGCGATAGTCTATCAAAAGCATGTAGTGCAAGCAGGTATAATTTCGCCGCATTAAATAAAGCGTATAAGGAGGAGCTCTTGATATTAGGTATTGATGCCTCCTTTAAACTAAATCCGCACAGGGCGGGCAATCAAGCGCTATTTTCAACAAGAACAATAAATGCAGGAATCCAACGACCTCATCAAAAAGACTTTGTATTTGCAGGATTCCAAAGCCCTGGATCTTATTTTTTAAAAGAGATGAAATGGCTGCTGATCTCCTCATTTTTATTGATCGGCATCACCATATTTTGCTATGCTTACACCGTTAAAACATTATTGTCTCAACAAAAACTGGCCGAGCTTAAAAACGATTTTGTAAACAACATGACCCATGAGCTGAAAACTCCGGTTGCTACCATTAATATAGCTGCCGAAGCCATCCAGGATTTTAACCTGAGCAAAACATCGGTTGATGAATACCTGGGCATTATCCGTTACCAGGCCGGTAATCTCACCAATCTTATCGACCAGATCTTAAAAAGTGTAGTATCGGAGCAGGAAAGTGTCAGTCTTAATTTGTCTAAAGTAGATTTTGACCGATTAATAAACGGGATAGTACAGGAGTATAAGCCGCAGTCGGATGCTGCAAACGTTACTGTTAATTATCTTAATAAAGACGGCATTTTGCAAACGATGGCTGATGAACAGCTGCTAAAAAATGCAATAGCCAATTTACTGGATAATGCCATAAAATATGGAGGCTCCGGGTCTGTGATCAATATCGGCCAGCATATTGAAAATGGCAGCATCATTATTACGGTAAACGATAATGGACCCGGCATCCCGGCACAATACCAGGATAAAGTGTTCGACAGGTTTTTCCGCGTACCATCAGGCGATGTTCATAACGTTAAAGGCTATGGCCTGGGGTTAAGCTATGCCAAAAGTATTATTGAAAAACATAGGGGCACCCTATCGTTGATAAGCAAAGAGGGCCGGGGAACAGAATTTATAATCAGCATACCACTTATTTACCATGAAACAAGCCAAAGTTCTGTTGCTTGAGGACGAGCTGCAGCTTGCAAAAATTGTGAGTGAAAGCCTGCAGACAAGGGGTTTTTCAGTTACCCACGTGGTTAACGGCGTTTTGGGAACGGAAGCCATCCGCAAAAGTAATTTTGATATTTGTATTGTTGATGTAATGATGCCATTTATGGATGGCTTTACCTTTGTTGAGCAGGTTCGCAAAACAGATAAACAGGTTCCCGTTTTGTTTTTAACGGCAAAATCGCAAACGGATGATGTTGTAAAAGGCTATGAAGCCGGTGGCAACGATTACCTGAGAAAACCCTTTAGCCTGGAAGAGCTGATATTGCGGCTAAATGAGCTTTTGCGCCGGAAAGCAGCAGGCCAAACACCTTCAAGTATCTCTATCGGACAATACACCTTTGATATGAACAAGCAGGAGCTCTGGTTTAGCGGCCGGCTCACGGGCAAGCTCTCGCACCGAGAAAATGAGCTGCTGACGCTGCTCATTCAGCACAAAAACCAGGTGCTCGACCGTAAAGCGGTACTGTTAAAGCTTTGGGGCGACGATAACTTTTTTAATACCCGCACCATGGATGTTTTTATAACCAAACTCCGCAAGCACCTGCAGCAGGATCCATCGGTTGAAATTATTAATATAAGGGGCGTGGGATATAAGCTTACCGTTTAAATAAAAGAAGCCCGCCATTTTAGTAGCGGGCTGTATTTTTAGTTGAATAAGTTGATTGGGTTAGATTGAGTTGATTAAGTTAGACTGTTTTAACCTAATCAACCACTCACTTAATCAACCAAATCAACTACTTGGTTACATACATTACTTCCTTAACCGCTTTGATCACTCTTTCGGCGTTTGGAAGATACTCCTGGATCAGGGTTGGTGCATAAGGCAATGGCACGTCGCCGCCCATAATGCGCAGTACAGGGGCATCTAAATAATCAAATGCGTCTTTTTGTACTTTAAATGCAACTTCGGTAGCAATTGAGCCTAAAGGCCAGCTTTCTTCAACAATTACCAAACGGTTTGTTTTTTTAACCGAAGCAATAACAGTATCGTAGTCAATAGGGCGTACGGTACGTAAGTCTATCACTTCGGCATGGATGCCTTCTTTTTCAAGCTCGGCAGCGGCAGCGTTAACAACCTTCATTATTTTACCAAAACCTACAAGGGTAACATCTGTACCTTCTTTGGTAACATTTGCTTTGCCTAGCGGGATATAATAAGTTTCTTCAGGTACTTCGCCCTTATCGCCATACATCAACTCCGATTCCATAAAAATAACCGGATCGGGATCAATTATGGCTGATTTTAATAAACCTTTTGCATCATAAGGGTTTGAAGGCACTACTACCTTTAAGCCCGGACAGTTGGCGTACCAGCTTTCGAAACACTGGCTGTGCTGCGAGCTAAGCATCCCCGCATTACCGGTTGGGCCACGGAAAACAATTGGCACCGTGAACTGTCCACCGCTCATTGACATGATCTTAGCCGCTCCGTTTATGATCTGATCGATAGCAACCAGCGAAAAGTTAAACGTCATGAACTCGATAATGGGGCGTAAACCATTCATTGCCGAGCCAATCCCGATGCCGGCAAAACCGCACTCAGAGATTGGCGTATCAATTATACGTTTAGCACCAAACTCATCCAGCATACCCTGGCTTACTTTATAGGCGCCATTATATTCGGCAACCTCTTCACCCATCAGGTATATTTTATCATCCTTGCGCATTTCTTCGTTCATTGCCTCACGAAGCGCTTCTCTGAATTGTATTTCTCTCATCGTATTATTAAAATGATGTTTTTTGCGAACGCAAATATAATCAACAATGTGTTATTTGCAATTTGTAATAGATTTGAGACGTTAGATTTTAGATTTGAGATAGAATGAGTCTATCATTTTCCTTCATTCCTGTTCTGATTACAAGAGTTTTTTACAGTTTTGAATAGAAGATGTTACTGCGGGCTTTTCTTGCAGATGGGTTAAAATCTGTTAAACTTACCTGATCCAAATATAGATCGTGCCTACAGCACTCACGCCTGTGGTTTTATATTCAACGGGTTAAAACCCGTTGTTACAAAATGCTTCGAGCCGATGGCTCTTTAAAAAAGATTTGACGCGCCATTGCTACCCTGTTTGGTAACACCGAATAAATCAGAGGCATAGCTTGGAAGCTGATTCCGTAAAGCGGGGGTTACCTGTTTGGTAATACAGAATAAATCAGAGGCATAGCCCCGGCCAATATTGTAACAACAGATTAATTCGTTGAAATAGCAAATGTCAACAAGAGCCGATTATATAAAAGCCCCATCAAAGCTACCAAACTCCTACGTGGAACGCAGGCCTTCACTTTAACAGGGCGATACAAAATTATATTTTCTGAGGAGATTTTTATTCAGTAGCCTCCACTTTTTCTTCCGGACTTCCGGACTTCCGGACTTTCCCGACTTTCGGACTCTCTTTACTTCCTTTCCCCCTTCATTTTCGAGGCTATCTCCAATGCTTTATAGGCATTTACTATTCCACCCGTTTTAGAGAGTGAGGCAAAATCAACCTTCTCTTTTGTGCCGGGCTTATTAACCATTTTACCCACAATAGGCGTTGCGCTTTCTAAAATTATTTGTTTCAGCTGCTTTGCGCTAAGGCTTGGATAATATTCCAGGCATAGCGCCGCAATACCTGCAACTATTGGCGATGAAAAGCTTGTGCCGTCGGCGGTGTTAAATTCGGCATCTGTATCTATAGAAGTAACCTTAACGCCCGGGGCAAAAACATCAACATGAATTTTTCCGTAGTTAGAAAACGAAGCTGCCAGGCTGGTATCGGGCTTAGGGCCTGATGCACCAACATTGATCACATTATCAGTAGTTGAGCCATCAAGGTAAGTATCATTCGGAAATTCTGGTTTGGCATCAACATCCTGGTTATCATTGCCTGATGCCATTACCAGCAGCACATCTTTTGAGGCAGCGTATTTAAAAGCTTCATCAACCCACTCCTTATGCGGCGAGATCTTTTTGCCAAAGCTCATATTGATGATCTGCGCGCCATGGTCAACCGCAAAACGGATCGCGTTAGCAACGTCCTTGTCATATTCATCACCATTGGGCACCGCTTTGATTGACATTATCCTTACATTATCTGCCACGCCATCAATGCCGTAGCCATTATTACGTACGGCTCCAATTAAACCTGCAACACCGGTACCGTGTGATGCATCAGGGTTTTTAAGCACGTTATTGCCATAAGGCTTTCCGTCGTTCACATCCGGGTCATCACCAACTATGCGTGCGCGGGCATCAAGGTCAGGAGTAATGTTGTTGTTTTGTTTAGCAAAATACTCGGTAAGGTCTTTAAGTACTTTGGCATTATTGGCATCATCGCCGATTTGCGAAAAAACAGATTCCCAAACCGTTTTGCTTTGGTTTATGGTGTCATTAGCTGTCTTAATTTTTCCAAGGTCGGCCAGGGTAAAAGTTTGGTCCGACTGCAGCTTAAGCTCTCTTTTTATATAATAATTTGTAGCCGATAACACATTAACCTCCATCGTAAGGTCTTTCACCTCGGCCTGTGATTTGCTCATGGTGCTATCGTAATTGGTCTTTACTTTTTGCCAAAATGCAAATTCTTTTTCCTGGCCTGCAGGTGCAGTGGTAACGGCTGCATATTTATCTTTAAGCTTATGATATTGCCTCACTTCTTCAGTAGTTTCGGTAAAATCAACCTTTCCGCCTTTGCCGCCTAAAAAGTCCCAGCCGTGCACATCATCAACAAAACCATCCTTATCGTCATCAATTCCATTGTTTGGAATTTCTTTGGGGTTTACCCACAAAACACTTTTCAAATCGTTTTGCGAAGTATCAATACCGCTGTCAATCGTGGTAACTATTACAGTTTTACTTTTTTTGCCTTTTATAAACAGGTAAGCCTGTTTAAGGCTGATACCATAAAAACCATCAGTTTTTAAATCGAGGGTATGCCAATTTTTAGGCGGATCAGGTGCTTGTTTAGGTAGTTGCTGCCCTATGGCATTCAAACTTAGAAACATCGCTCCGCATACCAGGGAGCCTAAAGCGTACTTACGTAATTTATGCATTTTATATAGTTGTAGACGTTATAAGGGTTGTAAAAGTTGTAATATTAAAAATTGCAGCGTGTAAAGTATAGTTAATTTTCAACCTTTACAACAACTACAACCCTTACAACCTTCAACCTAATCACAGATCAAATTTAATTCCCTGAGCCAAGGGTAACGTTTTTGAATAGTTTATAGTATTTGTTTGCCTGCGCATATAAACTTTCCAGGCATCTGAGCCCGACTCGCGGCCACCGCCTGTTTCTTTTTCGCCGCCAAATGCGCCGCCTATCTCTGCGCCGGATGTACCTATGTTAACATTGGCAATTCCGCAATCAGAACCGGCGTATGATAAAAATTGTTCCGCATCCTGCAAATTCCCTGTCATAATAGCCGATGATAAGCCTTGTGGTACGCCATTTTGTAGCGCGAGGGCTTGATCCAGCGTTTTATATTTTATTAAATAAAGTATGGGTGCAAAGGTTTCGTGCTGTACAATTTTATAATCATTCTCCACTTCTGCAATACAAGGTTTTACATAACAACCTGATACATATTTATCTCCTTCAAGCTTGCCGCCTTCAACTACAAACCTGCCGCCTTCGGCTTTGCATTTTTGAATAGAATCAAGGTACAAGCTAACCGCATCCTGATCGATAAGCGGACCCATGTGGTTGTTTTCATCAAGCGGGTCGCCTATGCGGATCTGTTTGTAGGCATTTACCAGCTTTTGTTTAAAGGCATCGTAAACACTTTCGTGGATGATGAGCCTGCGGGTACTGGTACAACGTTGCCCGGCTGTGCCCACTGCGCCAAATACCGCGCCGATCAGCGACATATCCAGGTCGGCATTTTCACTGATGATGATGGCATTGTTGCCGCCAAGCTCCAGCAAACTCCGGCCAAGCCTTGCACCTACTGCAGCACCTATAGACTTGCCCATCCGTGTTGAGCCGGTTGCCGAAATAAGCGGCACACGCGGGTCATTAGCCATCAGTTCGCCAATCTCCCTGTCGCCAATAACAAGGCATGATACACCTTCGTCAATATTATGTTTTTTAAATACCTCCTGTGCAATATGCTGACAGGCAATGGCTGTTAACGGTGTTTTTTCTGATGGTTTCCAGATACAAACATCACCGCAAACCCAAGCCAGCATGGCATTCCAGCTCCAAACGGCAACCGGAAAGTTAAATGCGGAAATGATTCCTACAATACCCAATGGATGATATTGCTCATACATGCGGTGCTGCGCACGCTCGCTGTGCATGGTAAGGCCATATAGCTGGCGGCTAAGGCCAACGGCAAAATCGGCAATATCGATCATTTCCTGTACTTCGCCGTAACCTTCCTGCAGGCTTTTGCCCATTTCATAGGATACAAGCGCACCCAGGCTTTCTTTATTGGCACGTAACGCATTTCCTATTTCACGCACAATTTCGCCGCGTTTTGGTGCGGGAACTGTGCGCCAGTTAATAAATGCTTTTTGCGCTTGCTCAACTGCCTGATTGTAATTATCTGCTGTAGCAAATTTTACCGATGCTATTTTTTTACCGTCAGTTGGCGATACTATATCTTTTATAGCAGCATTAGGGCTGCTTACCCAGTTACTACCTGTACTAAAGGCATCGTTTATGTCGTTTATATGTAAACGATTTAGAATATCTGAAATATTAAGGCTCATAATTGTTACTTTTGCCAAAGGTAAAAATCTTTAAGGCAAATTATTATCAACCCACGCTTTGCCGGCAAAATGATTCACATTAATTATCAAGGCTTTGCAATTATCCCTGTTAACAATGTTTGGATGTTGATAACTAATTTGTATTATGGATGTTTATTACTTGTAATTTAATCTCGGTTTAGGCCCTAAGAGCGATTTTGAAGGCTTCAACAGAGTATGTGTTCTGAAACAAAATTGAATGGAAGAAGAATTTGAATTTGGTTTTACTGAAGACCCAAAGTTTTCGGTAGAACGGTACGAAGAGATGATTCGTAATCATGATCAGTACTTTTTTGATGCCCAGGCGTTTGAGAACATTATCGACTACTATATCGAAAAGAACGATCCGCCAAAAGCCTTACAGGTTGCAGAATATGCACGTAACCAGCACCCGTTTGCTGCCGTTTTCCTGATAAAGCAGGCCCAGCTTTTAGTGATAACCAATAAGGTTACCGAGGCATTTGAAGCACTTGAAAAAGCCGCAATGCTGGAAGCATCAGACCCTGATATTTATCTCATCCGCGGTAACATGTATGAAAGCATGGAACGCTACGGCGAAGCCCTGGAAAATTATGAAAAAGCGCTTGACCTTGCCGAAGAAACCGACGAGGTGTTGCTGCATATTGCCTACGTGTACCAAAACATGGGCGATTACGAAACATCCATAACCTACCTTAAACTTTGCCTTGAGCAAAATATGGAGAACCAGGATGCCTTGTATGAGCTGGCGTTTTGCTATGACGTGCTGGACAATCAGCAGGAGAGCGTTTTATTTTATCAGCAATATATTGATAACGAGCCTTACAGCTATGCCGCATGGTATAACTTAGGTAATGCCTTTACTAAGCTGAGCCTGTTTGAAAAGGCTATTGATGCTTATGACTATGCCATATTAATTAAGGACAGCTTTGCGTCGGCCTATTTTAATAAGGGCAATGCACTGGTTAATCTTGAGAAATATGCCGAGGCTATTGAGGTATATCGCCACACATTTGAGTATGAGCAGCCTAATGCAGATACCTATTGTGCCATAGGCGAGTGCTATGAAAAGCTGGAGCAAATGGACGATGCCCGCGCATTCTATAAAAAATCAGTTAAAATGGATCCTAAGCTGGCTGATGCCTGGTTTGGGATAGGCGTTACGCTTGATTTTGAAGAACGATATTTTGAGGCCCTGCATTTCTACAAAAAAGCGCTCGACCTGGATATTGCCAATGCTGATTACTGGTTTGCCATTGCCGATGCCGAATATAAGCTGGGTCACCTGCCCGAAGCCGAACAAGCTTATGAAAAGGTGGTGGAGCTTAATCCTATTGATGTGGATGCCTGGCTTGACTATTCATCCATATTATATGAGCAGCAAAGGCTGGTTGATGCCATTGAAGTAATATCGCAGGCTATAAAAAACAACCCCGATGCTGCCGAGCTTTATTACCGCATGGTAGCTTATTTATTTGCCAAAGGCGAGTACAACGAAGCCCTGAGCCACCTTGAAATGGCCCTGGCATCAGACCCTGAAAAGCATTATATCCTGTTTGATTATTTGCCCCAGCTGCAGAAGAACAAGGTGATTGTTGATATTATTAATCGGTATACGAAATAGGTTTTGATGTGCGAATGTGCGGATTTTAGATGTGCGGATGAAAAAAATGTCCACACATTTAATGTCCGCATATTTAATTTAGGGGCACATTAAACATCACTATATCCGTACACTCCTTCCCATCTGCACATTCGCACATTCAAAATCCGCACATCATTCTCGCACCGTCAATCCTTCTTCATATTTTCCTCATCCGCACATCCGCATATTTGCACATCCGCACATTTTTCTCAATCTTTGCGCCGTTAAAACTTTTAGTTATAGTCTATAACCTGTGAGTATTTTATGAATTATCAGATCAATAATCTTCCGGAAAGGGTAGCAAAGCCACGTAACAGCGGCATAACCATGGTAATGGATAAAGGGCTTAGCCTGCGCCAGGCAGAAGATTTTGTTGAGGTTGGGGGTACTTATACTGATATGGTTAAACTGGGATGGGCTACCTCGTACGTTACTCCTAATCTTACAGAAAAGTTAAAGATCTATCGTGATGCCGGCCTTCCTGTTTATTTTGGAGGCACATTATTTGAGGCGATGATAGTGAGGAATCAGTTTGATGATTATTGCCGCCTGCTTGATAAATTTAAAATGGACTATGCCGAGGTATCTGATGGTTCCATCACCCTTGAGCATGATATAAAATGTGAGTATATTCAAAAGCTTTCAAAACTAACAACCGTAATATCCGAAGTTGGCTCAAAGGATGTGCAAAAGATTTTTGCCCCTTATAAATGGATCAATTTGATGCGCGCCGAAATTGAGGCCGGCTCATGGAAGGTAATTGCCGAGGCACGCGAAAGCGGCAACGTAGGCATCTACCGCGATTCGGGAGAAGTTAGGCAGGGTTTGGTTGATGAGATCCTTACCCAGATCCCCGAAGAAACCATTATTTGGGAAGCGCCGCAAAAAGCGCAGCAGGTTTGGTTCATTAAATTAATTGGCGCCAATGTAAGTTTAGGCAATATTGCCCCCGCTGATGTGATCCCGCTTGAAACGCTTCGCCTGGGCATCAGGAGCGATACTTTTGATCACTTTTTGTAAGCTTTTTCAATAGCTGAAAACAGACACACTAAAGGAGGCTGTATCAAAAGTTCCGGAACCTGTTTTTTGCGCCCTTGCTTTTAAAACAGCCTCTTCTACTGGTTTATATTTCTCCGCATGGTATTTCCGGACACATATGACGGATGGGAGAACACGGATCACTTGGGCAGCATCTAAAGCACAGTATAGGGGGAGTAATACCACCCATAACATTTTTCATTTGTTCCCTTGTAAGCATTTCTCCTTTCTGAAAGGTTGAAGGTTTTGGACTTAATTTTTTCATTTTTTTTGGTTTAAAATTTTGTGGTTAATGCTGTAATATTAATTATTGAGTTAAATTTCTTAAACAAAAATTACATTTCAAAATATAAACGCCATTATTTAATACCTATAGTTAAATGATAGAATATGTCTGGTTAATATTCAATACTGCCAAAAGGGCTCTCAAAGCCCATAAATAAAGGAGCCTTTCAGCGAAAAATATAAGGATTAAAAAACAAGCTTTCTTAAATTATTTCACCCTCTTCATCCTCGAAAAAGGATAGCCGCCACAGCCCTTCATCGGGTTATCTCTGTCGGCAGCGGCTGTTGCCTCGGCAATGGCATCAGTTGCGGCGTTGTAGGCGGTAAGGCAATAGCCCCACTTCCATGCGCCCATATTATCAAAGGTCATATAATCTATCCGCGTATAAAGATTTCCCTCGCCTGGGTTTTTAGCATCATTTTTTGCAATAAGATACATTTTATCCGGGTTCCATTTAATAATGTGAAAACGGGTATTAGGCAATTGCAGCCAAAGTGTATCATTTATTTTATAATGGATCTGGTAATCATCTTCAAAGCTGCCGGTTAAGTAGGCAGGAGGCTTAATGGCGGAGGCAGGATGTACTTGCCCGTAATTTTTTGTAAGAGCAAACACTAATAGTAACAGGAGGATTATTTTTTTCATTTGATATAAGTGATAGAGCAATATAGTTATTAATAGCATTGGTGTGCAAACTTCAACCTTTTTGGAAATCAATGAGCATAATTGCCTGTTTTCTTGATATTTTTACATCCTGTTAAGTGACAGGTACACAGGACTCTTTCGTCCTTTTCAGAAAACTATTAATGAAAATTGCACAATGACTTTAGAACCAAAGGCTGACAATCCGGTACAGGTATATTCCGATAATTCAATAGAAGTAGCGGTGCTGCTCACACTCTCTGGTGGATTCCTGGACGTCTTTACTTATGTGGGCCATGGCCGCGTTTTTGCAAACTCTATGACAGGGAACATCGTATTCCTGGGAATTGACATTGCAACCGGGAACTGGTATCAGAGCATGCGGCATATTCCGGCTATTTTAGCATTCTTAACCGGAGTGTTCATCGCTTACAGAATGCATTTTCCGTCGGTTTTGAAACATTTTCCCAAACCTGCACTTACCTGTCTGGGGCTTGAAATTATTGTCCTTATCACCGCATCGTTTTTATCGGCATCGTTTCCTGATATTTTATTAGTCCTGTCAATATCATTGGTTGCTGCTATGCAAAATTCAAGTTTTACCAGGCTTGAATCATGGACTTATAACTCCGTGATGACCACCGGTAACCTGCGCCGCTTTGCAGAAGCATTTTTTAGGGGAACTATGCCGGGTTATGACCCGGGTTCATTTCGCGAAGCCCGTTTATTCGGCCTGGTTTGCCTCAGCTTTTTAACCGGGGCTATTTTAGCAGCCTTAACTACTTTAAAGCTGCATGACTATGCCCTTCTTATACCGGCCGGCTTGCTATCCATAGCGTTTGCTATTTGCTGGCGAAGGCAAAAAGCAAAGTTCCTCTACCTGCCATAACCTGATATTTTTTTTCTTTTAATGCGTTTTGCCTCGCACCGCTATTTTTCTTGACTCTTGGTTCTTGCGTCTTGATTCGAATTCTTAATATTACAGCATGAAACATTACGGGCTTATCGGCTATCCACTTTCACATTCTTTTTCAAAAAAATACTTTACTGAAAAGTTTGAAAAGGAAAACATCACTGATGCGGTATATGAGCTTTATCCATTTGAAAATATAAAGGATCTGCAGGATCTGTTAGACCTCCATCCTCACATCTGCGGGCTTAATGTTACCGTTCCGCACAAAATAGAGGTGCTCAAATATCTTGACTGGATTGAGCATGATGCAAAAAATGCAGGAGCCGTTAACTGTATCCGCGTCAGCGCCGAAAGCCCGGTTGAGGCTGCATTTTCAGGAGAGTTAGGCATAAAAGATCATGATTTCAGGCTGGAAGGTTTCAATACTGATATTTATGGTTTCGAAATGTCATTAACACCGCTGTTAAAAGACTCTCACGACCAGGCATTGGTTTTGGGCGACGGCGGTGCTGCAAAAGCAGTGAAGTGCGTATTGGAGAACCTGGGTATTAAATATAAAGTGGTAACACGCAAGCCGCTTGGCGACAATCTTTTGTTTAAAGATCTTAAACCGCGTCATATAAAGCAGCATACCCTTATCATTAATACAACTCCATTGGGAACTTCGCCTAACGTTAATGAATGCCCCCCTATTCCGTATGAAGCCATAACCGAGGATCATTTACTTTACGACCTGGTGTATAATCCAGAAAAAACCTTATTTTTAAAAAAAGGGGAAGAGCAGGGAGCGGTAATAAAAAACGGCTACGAAATGTTAATCCTGCAAGCCGAAAAGAGCTGGGAAATATGGACGGACAAACACATACATCCATGAAAAAAATTGTATTGCCCATTTTAGCCATCCTGCTTTTTGCCGCTTGTAGTGGTAATCATGATTTTTCGCCAAAGCCAAGGGGGTATTACCGCATTGTTTTTCCGGAAAAGGCGTATCAGCCTTATCTATCAGGTTGTCCGTTCACTTTTCAATATCCTAAATATGCGGTAATTGAACCTGATAAAAAGGCCGGGGCAAAACCTTGCTGGCTTAATATGCAGTTTCCGCAGTTTAACGGAACACTGCACCTGAGCTATGAGCACATTCTTTCAAAAAAAGAATTTAATGAACTGGTGGAAGACGCCCATAAGCTAAGCTTTAAGCATACGGTTAAAGCAACAGGGATTGATGAGGGTGTTATCAGCTACCCCGACCGTAAGGTTTACGGCGTTTACTATACCATTGACGGCAATGCGGCATCGTCGGTACAGTTTTATTTGACCGACAGCACCAAAAATTACATTCGCGGAGCGCTTTATTTTAACAGTGAGCCCCGGCTTGATTCCATCCAGCCTGTGCTCACCTTTGTAAAAAAGGATGTGGATTTGATGATAAAGAGCTTTAAGTGGAAGTGAGGGGAGGAGGAGTCCGAAAGTCGGGAAAGTCAGTAAAGTCTGGAAGAAGGAAGTTTGATGTTTGAGATTTTTAAATATAATTTATAAAATATTACACCATGTATAAAGCCTTTTTACTTTTTGCTTTTGGGTTGATGAGCAGCTTATTAGCCAAAGCACAGACTCCAACTTTTGATGTGCAGCACTACCGCTTCGCTATTCAGCTTAACGATGCTAATGATACCATTAAGGGGCAGGCCAAAGTGCGGATCAGGTTTTTGAAGGATGTAAATTCGTTCCAGCTTGATCTTGTTAAACAAAAGGGCTCTGCACCTGACTCGGGCAGCAACGCAGGCAGTGAACATGTAAGGGATAATAAAAAGACAAACAACAGTGGCAAAGGGATGCTGGTATCATCAGTAACTGAAGATGATAAAACTGTACCGTTTACACAGGAGGCGGACGCTATCATTATCAAAACAAATGCAGCCAATAATAGCATCCATAGCTATACCATCGCTTACAGTGGGATCCCTGCCGATGGATTGATCATCTCAACCAATAAGTTTGGGCACCGTACTTTTTTTGGCGATAATTGGCCCAACCGTGCCCATAACTGGCTGCCCTGCGCCGATTATCCGGGCGACAAAGCCCAGGTTGATTTTGTAGTTACCGCACCTGATCATTATGGTGTTGTTTCAAACGGTTTAAAGGTTGAAGAAACTGTTTTGCCAAACCATTTTAAGCTTACCCACTGGAAAGAGACCGCACTATTGCCAACCAAAGTAATGGTAATTGGGGTTGCTGATTTTGCGATAGATCATCCCGGGGATGCAGAGGGCATTCCGGTTTATACATATGTTTTTCCGGAAAATAAGGATGCCGGTTTTAAAAATTATGCGGTTGCAACTGAAATTTTACCTTATTATATAAAGCATGTTGGTCCGTTTGCTTATAAAAAGCTGGCCAATGTGCAGTCGAAAACCATATTTGGCGGTATGGAAAATGCCGGGGCTATCTTCTACTTTGAAAATTCCACCACCACAAAAGGGATTGAAGAGCTAATGGCGCACGAAATTGCCCACCAGTGGTTTGGGGATGCCGCCAGCGAAAAAAACTTTGGGCATGTTTGGCTGAGCGAGGGCTTTGCCACCTATATGACCAACCTTTACCTTGAAAACAAATATGGTGCGGATACCTTAAAAAAGCGTTTAGTTGAAGACCGGGAAACTGTTTTCGGCTTCGAAAAAAGGAGACATACGGCCATTGTTGATACTGCTGTAAAAGACAATTACATGCAATTGCTGAACGCCAATAGTTACCAAAAAGGCGGCTGGGTATTACACATGCTCCGCAGAAAATTAGGCGATCAGGCATTTTGGAAAGGCATCAGGAATTATTATGCCAAATACAATGGCGGTAATGCCTACACAAGCGGTCTGCAAAAAATTATGGAGCAGGCCGGTGTAAAGGACCTGAAACAGTTTTTTCAACAATGGGTTTACACCCCCGGCCACCCTGATCTGGGAATTAGCTGGAAATATGATGCAGCCAAAGGCATTGTTGAACTAATGGTTACCCAAAAGCAGGATTACTTATATGAAGTGCCGATAGAGATCTCTGTAGATAAGCAGCTGCATACCATCAGCCTGAAAGACAGGATCACCACTGTTCAGTTTAAAATCGCTGCAAAACCTACTGATATAAAGGCCGACCCTAATGTGAATTTGCTGGCAACTTTTGCGGTGAGTGAGGATAATTAAATTAGGGTATTTGGCCGATTATAAGTTGTCCAGCTCCTCATTCTATTCACTAATGGATACAATTTTTGTATCTGCCCATATCAAAGGCATGCTCCTTTAGGAGCACAATATTGGTAGAAAAATGCAAAATAATGAATTTGCGCTCCGTAGGTGCGTAACCTATCGAACTATTTTACCGGAGCGTTAACCAACTAAAAAGCGGAATAGACATTGCCCTATGGGCTATCAACAGAGAATAATAGCGAAACGGAAAGATCAGATACTTATACCTTACTTCAATCCACCCTGCCCGCGATACAATTTTACAGGCTTATCCAGCTTTAGCTTTAAAACGGTCATATACTTATCCTGTACGCCATCAGGCACATCAATGTACACCAGGCCAGGCACGGGGCTCCATGATATTTTTCCTACAACTTTATGGGTTAGCTTGGCGCCATTACCTACAACCGAGATGTCGTCAATTTTACAATCCAGCCCCTTAAGCATCAGTTGCCCGCTTGTTTTACCCGCTACAAATAAATATAATGTGGTAGAGTCTTTCGACAAAGTAGTTGGTCCGTAAAAATGCCCGGCCGGGATTCCCCCAATTGTATTGAATATAGATTCTGCATGCTTTTTATTCCATGCCCCCAGTTCTTTCAACACGTTAACTTCCTGGTCGGGAATAGTTCCGTCTTCTTTTGGGCCTATATCTAAAAGCAGGTTCCCGCCATTGGCAACCACATCTGCAAAAATGGTTATGATCTCATAGGGTGTTTTCCAGTTCTGATCTGCCTGCTGATAGCCCCAGTTGTCGTTAATCGTCATACAGAGCTCCCACCAATTAAATGGCGGCCGGGTAACCGGGAAATTTTGTTCGGGTGTATTATAATCTCCATAGCCCTGCAAACGGCCGTTAATAATTGCAGCGGGGTTTTTAGAAAGTATAATGTGCCTTACTTTTTCCGCCTCCCACTCTTCGGCGCTGTGCTCCCAATCGCCATCAAACCACCACAGATCGGGTTTAAACATATTGTTTATTTCTGTGATCTGTCCCTGGAAAAAAGTTCTAAAGTTATTCCACCTGTCATAATCTTTTTGCACTACATACCGTGAACTATCTTTTAAAAACCCCGGATAGTTGGGATGCGACCAATCAATCAATGAAAAATAAGCGCCGCACTTAATCCCCCGTTTGCGCAATTCCTCAAAAAAAGGTTTTACCATATCCCTGTTGGCAGGTGCTGCCTTTACTATGCTCAAGTTATCCTGTTTCGTATCGTACATAGCTACCCCGTCATGGTGTTTGGTAGTGATAACTGCATACCGGGCGCCGCTTTCCTTAACCAGATCAGCCCAGGAAGCAGGATCATATTTTTTGAGTGTGAACCCGCTAAGCTGTTTCATATAATCAACATAGCTGATTTTTTTATTATGAAAGCTCCATGATTCATCAATCCCATTTACCGAATAGATGCCCGCATGAATAAAAATGCCCAACTTGGCATCGGCAAACCATTCCATTTTTTCTTTAATAGCTTTAGGGTCAATTTGGGTTTGAGCCCGGCAGTAAACAGATAACCAGCAAAAAAGGATCAGCAGCATTGTTTTTTTCATCACTACGGTATTTTGATTCATAAATAGATCAATGCAATATTAGTAAGATTTTGTTAAATGGATGTCTGAAAGGGTTTATTGAATTGCTGACATACCGATGAATTAATATTGCCCAAAATTCCGTACTTTTGTGCGCTTTTTAAACTAAGATTTATGGGATTAATAGGAGAGCGGGATTTTACGATCTGCTTATCGTTTAAACCAATCATAGTAAAAACAGCAGAATTACCGCAATCAATAAAATAAGCGGTCAAAATTATGTTAGAGAAATTAGAAGCGATATTTCAACGCTGGAAAGATGTAGAAGCTGAGCTGAGCAGCCCTGATGCCATGGCTGATATGAAGCGTTTTGCCCAGTTGAATAAAGAATATAAAGACCTTGCCAAAGTTGTTGATCAGTACAACATCTACCGCAACATCATGAGCAACATTGAAAGCAATAAGGAAATTTTAGCTACCGAAAAGGATGAAGAGTTCCGCGAGATGGCTAAAATGGAGCTGGACGAATTGCTGACCAAGCAGGACGAGATGGAAGAAGCCATCCGTCTGATGCTGATCCCGAAAGATCCCGAGGATTCAAAAAATGCAATTATTGAAATTCGTGGTGGCACAGGTGGTGATGAAGCTGCCCTTTTTGCAGGCGACCTTTACCGTATGTATATGCGTTATTGCGAAAGACGCGGCTGGAAAACCGAGCTGGTTGATTATACCGAAGGTACATCAGGCGGATACAAGGAAATTGTATTTAATGTTAATGCGGAAGACGCTTACGGTAATTTAAAATATGAATCGGGCGTACACCGTGTACAGCGTGTACCTGATACGGAAACACAGGGCCGTGTACATACATCGGCAGCTACTGTAGTGGTATTGCCTGAAGTGGATGAGTTTGATATCGACCTGCAGGTGAGCGATATCCGTAAGGATCTGTTCTGCGCATCAGGTCCGGGCGGCCAGTCGGTAAACACAACCTATTCCGCGGTAAGGCTAACACACATACCATCGGGGATTGTTGCACAGTGCCAGGATCAAAAATCTCAATTAAAAAATTACGATAAGGCATTACAGGTATTGCGTTCAAGAGTTTATGAGATGGAGCTGCAAAAACACCTGGAAATAACTTCCAAAAAACGTAAAACAATGGTATCAACAGGCGACCGCTCCGCAAAAGTGCGTACCTACAATTATCCGCAGGGCCGCTTGACTGAACACCGTATAGGCTTAACCATATACAACCTGGTTGGCGTAATGAACGGTGATTTGCAGGACATAATGGAAGCCCTGCAATTTGCTGAAAACGCCGAGAAATTGAAAGAAGGAACGGTAGCGTAAGGCAGCGTTTGCTCCAATTATAAGATTAATGTCAAAAAGCCGCGTAAAGCGGCTTTTGCATTTATGGAAATCCTGTTTTCATCTCATTTTCATAAAGCCCCGTTACTTTAGCAACGTAAACTTTAGCCGTATTCTGCATTTATTAAACAAAATGCAAGGTAAAAGCGGGTTTAACGGAAGTTATTTTTAATATTTTTTTAAATTGTAAGCGTATGTTAGCAATAAAGACCATTTCTCATAATTCAATCATTTTCAGGCGTTCAATGCGGTTGATGGGTGATCAGTTTGAAATTAGTATTGTTGGCAATAACCCATCATGGGCCGAAGATCGTTTTGATGATGCAGTAGCCGAGATCAACAGGATTGAAAAACTATTAAGCGCTTTTGGTGAAGATAGCTGCATTAATGAAATAAACCGCAATGCCGGTATTAAGCCGGTAAAAGCAAACGCTGAAATTTTCAGATTAATTGATCGTTCCCTGCAAATATCCGCACTTACCCACGGCGCGTTTGATATTACTTATTACACTGCCGATAAAGACAGTTCAAATTTTGATACGGTTCAAAATAACAATACAGCTGTAAAAGCCGGGGTTAGCAATGTGAACTATAAAAGTGTTGAGCTTAATGCAATTGAGCAAACTGTTTTTTTGAAAGAGACAGGGATGCGCATTGGTTTTGCCTCAAACAGCAAAGGATACGCTGCCGACAGGGCAAAATATATATTACAATTACAGGGAGTAAGCAGCGGTGTTATTAATGCCGGCGGCGATTTACTTACCTGGGGTGCTCAACCCGATAATGAACCATGGACCATTGCAACGGCTGATCCGTCACAGGAAAAACAATCTTTTGCAAACATTGCTATCAGCAATATGGCTGTGGCAACCTCTGTAAATACCGAAAAGTATGTTACTATAATTGATAAAAAACTTTTAGGTTCATTTACTCCTAAAAAAGGCTTTCCGGTAAGTAAAATTAAAAGTGTAAGCATTATAAGCACAACTGCCGAACTGGCCGATGCTATGGCAACGCCTGTGCTGGCAATAGGCATTAACGCAGGCTTATATTTAATAAATCAATTAAACCAAATAGGCGCCGTGATAATTGATGATCATGACCGTGTTTATACCTCAAAAAACATAAACATCAATTAAATTTTTATTTTTCATTTCAGTATGAATAAATAAAAGCTAAATTTAATCCATGTTGGTGTATATTTAACACTCATAACACTATTGAAATAAACCTCAATTATATAATTCCGATCAGTTTAGATTTCGTAGCGCGCAATGCTATTTATTTACTGTCCGCCGGGCAGATAACTAAATGGCCAAAAGTTTAATTGAATACTATTTGAAAAGAATTTTAACATTTCCTACTCTTCAATGATAAAGTGGTTTGCGTATATTGTCCTGTTATTAATATTTGCACCCCGTTTATCGTCTGCTAAAATAAAAAATAACCATTTTGATTTTGTTTGTAATAAATTGGAGATAAGTTTGTCTTTTAATAGGATATTGGCTGATACCACCAAAACAAAAAAACAGGAACAGGAAGATAAAAAGAAAATTAAAGAAGTAGCTAAAGCTAAAAAGCAGCCAAGGCCAGAAAAAATTGAACCGGGCGACAACCCGGCGAAACCTAAAGTTAAGCCAAAACGACAACGAAGGCCAGAAGGTTTGGAAAGGCCGCCTGAAATACCGAGAAGAAATGGCAACTAACAAACTCAACCTACAAATTACTAAACATTAATGAAATACTACTTTGTATTGCTTTTGCTTATAATTGGTACAGCTGTAAATGCCGTTGCATTAACACCGTTGCTGTTTAAAGGCCATGCAAATTATGCCGTTGCAGACACAGATTCTGTTTTCAGGAAACAGTCTGTTTCTGTTGGGGTTAATTATGGCAACGATGTTTGGTTTTACGGGCGTACCAGCCCTATCAAATATCCTTTTATGAGTACAGATGTTATTTATAATTCCAAACCGGGCTTTTTTGTATATGGCTCGGCTATGAAGGTATTGGGTTATAACCCGCTTGTTGATGAGATAGATTTGGGCGCAGGCTACTTTTATAAATACTCAAAAAAAGCAAGCGGCACTATAAGCTATAGCCGGTTTTTCTTTAATAAGGATGCTGCCGATGTAATAAAATCAGCATCGTCAAACGATATCAATTTTAAAAACAGTTACGACTGGAAAATAGCTAAATCAAGTATTACAACTGATTATCTTTTTGGTAAATCAAGCGATTTTCTCATCACACTAAACACAACTAAACATATTGAGACCAGCTGGGGGATCTTTGACGACCAGGACTATCTTTCTTTCGATCCCGGCATCAGTGCAATTTTTGGAACGCAGAATTTTGTGCATAAATTTTCAGTTGACCATCCAAACAGCTTAGCACTTTACGATGTAGCAGCGCCACCGGAGGGATCGTCTGAGCGCCCTTATAATAACGGAAGATTTAATGCGCTTAATTACAGCATAAAATTACCTGTGGCTTACAACAGGCCGCACTACACTTTAGAAGCTTCGTGGAAATACTCCATCCCGGTTAATGTGGAGGGTGCGTTAAAAAACAGGCACGAGGTGTTTTTTAACCTGACATTTTACTACCTATTTTTTTAAACCAGTATGAATGTTTTGATAATTGAAGATGAAAAGGCGCTGGCAGACGAGTTGGAGATTTTTCTGACCAATTATAACTACATCTGTGAAGTATGCTTTAACGGAACATCGGGCTCTGAAAAAATTGCTGTTAATCTTTACGATTTTATTTTGATTGATCTTGGTCTGCCGGATTATGATGGCCTTGACCTGCTTAAGGAAGCTAAAAAAAGCAACCCCGAAGCCATCTGCATTATCCTGACTGCCAGGGCCGAGGTTTACGACCGCATAAAGGGGCTGGACCTGGGCGCTGACGATTATTTACCCAAACCTTTTTCTTTATTAGAGCTGCAAAGCCGCATGCAGGCCATAACCCGCAGGCGTTTTGGCCTAAATCAAAGCCTTGTTGACCTGGGCGGTTTTGTAATAAATTTAACTGAGCGCACCATTACGCATCACACTACCGAGGTAAATACCATCACCAAAAAAGAATTTGACCTGATAGCATACTTGATATTACACAAAAACCGAACGTTAACGCGGTCTCAGTTGAGTGAGCATATTTGGGGAAGTATTATAAATGATGATTATGACTCTAACTATATCGATGCGCACATTAAAAACATCCGCAAAAAGCTAAATGCCCATGCTTCGCCCGATTGGCTTGAAACCGTACGTGGCTTAGGCTATAAAATAAAAATAAACAGTTGATAAGGAAGAGAGTCAAGAATTTAAAGCGGATATTTTCCTGCTCCCATATCTTGATTCCTCACATCCTGATTCTTGGCTCTTGACATCTTGCATCTATAAATGAAGCTTAAAACCAAACTTACGCTGTTTAATACCATTTCCAAACTGGTAATTGTAACCATTTTTGTGTTGCTTTTACCCCGTTTGATAAAAAATATTAACCAAACCTATACCGATAGTAAGCTCCGTAAACAAAAAGACAGGATGCTCCAGATTGTTGAAAGCCAGGGCATAAAAAGCTACATTCAAACTGGTGAAACAGATGCAAGCTGGTACACTCCTCTTAAAGAAGATTATGTTAGTTTGGATGTGGATTCACTTCCAGGGAACATTGATACAATAAAAAATGAAAAGCGCATACTACAGGGCGATACTATTGAATACCGGATATTAAGCCACAATTTTAAAGCTGACAATAAAAAATACCTGCTTGAGATTGCGATAAGTGTTGATACCATTACCGAAACTACCGGGCCGCTGCAGAATATTGCTTTCCAGGTTTTGGTAGGTATGATATTGCTTACCATATTAGCCGATCAGCTTTATTCAAATTACGTGCTTAAACCCCTTGGCTTAATTATTAAAACAAAGCTGGTGGGCCACAAATTTCCCAATTTTGGCTCTTTTAAAGAGGTAAAAACAACCACTTCCGATTTTCAGCACCTGGATCTCAGCATCCATAAAATGATTCAAACTATTGAAAGCACTTTCCAGAAAGAAAGGGAATTTATTTCAAATGCTTCGCACGAGCTGATGACGCCTATATCTATACTACAATCAAAAATTGAGAACATGTTTGAGCAGGAAGATATTGTTGATGAGGTTAAAGCCCGGCTGCTGGAGATGCAAAAGATCCTGAACCGCTTAAAAAGCATCACCAAAACCTTGCTGCTGATCTCGCAAATTGAAAATGAGCAGTTTTTAAAGGAGGACAATATTTCACTGTCTGTAATGCTGCAGGATGTTTATGATGAGATCTCTATCCGTTTGCAGGATAAAAATATCAGCTATGAAGCAAGCCTGCCAACCGATTGGTATTTGGTGCGTGTAAATAAATTTCTGCTGTTTAACCTTTTCTTTAACCTTATTAACAATGCCATAAAATACAACAATCCCGATGGCCTGATAAAGATAGTTGCCGCCAGCGAAAACGACACTTTTACGGTTAGTATTATTGATACCGGAATCGGGATCAATGCGGAAGATATTCCTTACATTTTTAACCGCTTTAAAAAATTCAGACAATCTCTTCAGCAGGATAGTTTTGGCCTGGGGCTGCCTATTGTAAAATCAATAGCTGCATTTCATCATATCAGGATAGAGGTGAAGTCGGAAAAAGGGAGCGGCAGCACGTTTAAACTTATTTTTCCGCCGGGCGCTATAGAAATTAAAGCCTGAAAAGCGTTAGAAAACAGTCAATTAGGAATTTGATTGATTAATGAATATTTTTGATCAATACGTTAAACCATTGCATCGTTTCTTTGTCTAATAATGGTTGAATTTATTTTAAAAGGTCTATATACTTAAAGTAGAAAATTTCTGTTAATTAGTTATAATAAAAATATGAAAAGGTTATATAAATATGCATCCGGTTTGTTTTTAACAGGAATGCTTTCTGTGCTCGTGGTTGCTTCAGCCAGTGCACAGCGTGGTGCAAGTCATGGCGGTGGCGGTGTCAGGATGAGTGGCGGCGGTGGTGGCGGTTTTCGCAGCAGTAGCTTTGGCGTGTCGCGCGGGGCTACCGGCTCAAATGTAACTAACGTAAGCGCACGCAGTAATGCGGCGGCCGTTGGTTACCGGGGCCGTACAGGCAGTTACCTGGGTGGCACAACTGGTTACCACGGAGGCGCATTTTATCGTACCGGTTTAGGTTACTATGGTTATCCGCACCTGGGCTTTTATTTAGGCGTTTTACCTTTTGGTTATTATCCTTTTTACTGGGGATCATCACTATATTATTATTATGGAGGCGTTTTTTACAGCCCTTACGATAATGGCGGCTACCAGGTTACCGAACCACCGGTTGGTGCAGGTGTTCCCGATCTGCCGCAAGATGCCCAGCCTATAAAAATTGACGGTGTGCAGTATTATGAGCTTGACGGCGTTTATTACAAGGAAAGTGTTGATGATAAAGGCAAAAAGATTTATGTAGTAGCCGGCAAAGACGGTGTTTTAAATACAGGCGACGAGGTTACCGATCCTAATGCCGCGGTAGCTGCCCCACAAGTTGGCGATGTTGTAAATCAACTCCCTGATGATTGCCGCAAGGTATCATTAAACGGAAAAAAATATTACGTATCTCCTAATAACATTTATTACGAAAAAGTAACCGGTCCAGATGGAAACGTAGCTTACCGGATAGCAAGCTTACCAAACGATGATAAAGGCATTTAAATGTAACTGCTGAGATCTGTATGAAATTTGAAGGCCCCGATTAGCGAGGCCTTTTTTATTTTTATAAAATTATTAAGTGTATCAAATATTAGGCGTATTACATATTTAATATTCAAAATATTTAGACAATAGCGTGCGATTCATTAAAAAAATATCTGAACGAAGTAATTAATTTAACCAATAGGGAAACAAACGGATTATTTGTCTCATTTCTTCTTTTTGGCATTTACTTTGCAAGCAGGCACATATATATTATAAACTATGAAAACTATAAAAACCAAAATAGCTACATTCAGTATAGCTTTGGCAATGGCAGGCATTTTAGGGGCGGGCTGTAATTCATTAACTAAAACCCAAAAAGGTGCTGCCATTGGGGCAGGCGGTGGCGGTGTTGTAGGCGCCCTGATAGGTAAAGCTGCCGGCAATACCGCATTGGGTGCTATAATTGGCGGTGCCGTTGGCGGTACTGCAGGTGCTTTAATAGGCCATAAAATGGACAAGCAGGCTGCGGAAATTAAAAACACGGTTCCGGGAGCTACTGTTACAAGGGCTGGCGAGGGTATTATTGTAAATTTTAGCTCAGGAATATTGTTTGATACGGATAAGGCCGACGTAAAACAGGCTGCTCAAACTAACCTGCAAAATCTTGCCAATTCCTTACAAAATAATCCGGAAACCAATATTCTTATAGTAGGCCATACGGATAATACCGGGACTGATGCCCACAACATGGATCTTTCTATAAGAAGAGCCCAGGCTGTAAAATCAATAATTACTGCTGATAATATAAACGGTTCAAGATTAACTGTACAGGGAAAAGGTGAAACAGAGCCAATTGGCGATAATAACACGCTTGATGGCCGTGCACAAAACCGCCGTGTAGAAATTGTTATTGTTGCTAACGATCAAATGAAAACAGAGGCTAAAACAACCGGTCAATAAGCTGGCGTTTTAGCAATTAATTATAAAATATAATAAACCCCTGCCTAAACCGGCGGGTTTTATTGTTTTATATGGCTTAAAAATGTTTGTAATCAATAAGTTAAACGCTATTTTTGTTTATGATTAAAAGATCAGGCGCGTATATATTAACCCTATTGTATTTAGTTACGGTAACGGGCTTTGCGCTTAATCTGCATTACTGCTTCAATTATGTATATTCTGTAAATATAAATACACCGGCCGAAAGCTGCAGTAAGCTGTTAGCCGGAAAAATGAAGTGTTGCCAAGATAAGCACTTTGAAGTAAAAGTAAAAGATGCCCACCAGGCCCAGTCAACTTCTTATTTAGCCAAAACATTCAGCTTAGATCTGCCAATATTACCCTATGCTGATCCTTTCTTTTCTGCAAAACCAGGGTTCCTGTCGGATCTTGGATACAAAGATCTGCCTGATCCGCCATTAAATAGTATTCCCACATTTTTAAAGACCCGCAAGTTCCTGATCTGATCAATATTAATGTGTTGCTTTTTGCAGCAATAAATAATTAGTTTATAATTTTTTAACTTTAATTTTTGATCGACATGAAAACCCTTAAAATATTTATGATCCTGCTGGTACTTACTACAGGAATTGCCAAAGCTCAATTTACAAAAGCTGAATTACAGGTTAGCGGACTTACCTGCGCATTATGTGCCAAAGCCACTGAAAAAGCTTTAAAAACGCTTCCATTTATCGGCGAAATAAAAACTGACCTGATCAGGAACACCTATCTGCTAACCTTTAAAAGCGGTGAGCAGGTAAATTTCGACCTGATTAGCAAAAAAGTGCAGGATGCCGGATTCTTTGTAAACAGCCTTAAAGCCACCTTTGATTTTGCCAATGTAAAAGTTGCCGACAATCATTTTAGCTACGGCGGCGATACCTTCCAGGTAATGAACGGAACCAGCAAAGAGCCCGAAGGCCAGGTTGCTGTGACCATAGTCGACAAAGGCTTTGCACCCAAATCAGTATCTAAAAAATATCTTGGCCAAATTGCCGATGTTAATAAATCAACTTCGGGAAGGCTTTATCACGTAGCTATATAAGCTTTATAAATAATTTATGAAGCATTTTATATTGACGGCTCTATGCCTTGCAGGCATGGTTTGCCCTGTGTTTTCACAGGAGCTATATGTAAATACCGAACCTGCCAGCAATATGGCAACCCATTCTCTTGGCATAAGGCTGGAGAACCAGGGCTATTTTAACCCGACTTACAAAAATCGAAGTACGCTTGAATTAATGTACGGCGCCAGCAAACACTTAATGGTGCATGGATCATTATATGTTTCTGATTATTATCAAAATCAGCAGCATTTTGAAGGTGGCAGCGTTTATGCCAAATACCGCTTCTTATCTGTCGACTCAGTGCAGAAGCATTTCCGGGGTGCGTTTTTTGCAAAGTTATCAGACATTAACAACCCGGTAGTTAACCAGGAAATTACTTTGGAGGGCGACAATTCCGGCTTACAGAGCGGTGTGGTTTTCACCCAGCTTTTACATAAGTTGGCCTTATCGGGCTCGGTAAGTTATTTGCATGCATGGGATAACGCAGGGAATAATAATATCCCGGTGGCAAATGCTAAAGATGCAATAGGCTATACCCTGTCAACCGGGTACCTGCTTTTGCCAAAGGCTTATAAAAACTACAGCCAGACAAACTTAAATGTGTACGCTGAATTTTTAGGAAAAATAAACCCGGGTTATGGGCAAAGTTACCTGGATGCGGCCCCTGCTGTCCAGCTAATTTTTAACAGTACGATAAGGGTTGACTTTTCATACCGGATTCCGCTATACAATTCAATGATCCGAAATACGCAGTATATGTATTTGGTGAGGCTGGAATATAATTTATTTAATTTGTAAAGGCTTTTATTATTAGCACCCATCTGTTAACAAAACAACCTTGTAGTTATAACTACAAGGTTGTTTACTGTTTTACTTCTTCTCAGGCAGTAAAATAAATTTGATCAGATTATTGCCGCTCAAAAATTTGTTGGCAGCATCCTTAGTGCTTTGCGTGGTTATATTGCTAAGGTTGCTAACATGGCGTAATATCGCATCAGGGTCATCCTGGTTTTGCGATGCGGCGCCTAAATATCCGGCCCAAAAAACATTCTCCTTTAATTGTACCTGGGTTGAGCGCGCTTCCTCGGCAACAAATTTGTCAATATCAGCCTGTAAAGCGCCGGTTTGCTTTAATTTATTTACCTCGTCAAGTGCATCGCTTGTCAGTTTATCAACATCAGCAGGGGCGCATTCAAAAGAAATTGTAAAGCTATACCTGCTATTCGGGATCTTTTTATAGTTAGCTCTAACACCAGGTGCGTAAGTGCCTCCATCTTTTTCACGCAGCCTGTCTAACAGCCTTATCTGCAAAATTTCTTCAAGGGCATCTATTTGTATGTTGCTGGCATCGTTATAATCATAAGCGCCGCTAAATACTAACTGCACACTGCCTTTCTCGCCAATGCCTTTATTTACCGTTTTGGTGATTTGCCCGGCCGGAG
>JAQBOS010000501.1 GCA_028287925.1 Mucilaginibacter sp.
TATTGACGACCGGGGCGACACGCGGAATGTTGTGATTACGCTTCCCAGAGATAAGTTCTCTAACCTGGATGCTTTAAAAAACCTCTATGTAAACAGTATACAGGGTACACCGGTATTAGTTAACCAGATTGCTACTATTTCCTTTGAGACATCGCCCACTGCTATCAATCATTTCAACAAATCACGTTTTGCGAAAGTAACATCCCTTACTAAAGAAGGCGTTTTGGCCAATGATGTCCTGAAAGACATCGTTCCGGAATTAAATAAATTGAAAATGCCGCCAGGCTATTATTACAAGCTATCCGGAGAAGCAGAATCGGAAGGCGATGCATTAGGAGGCAACTTTCTGTCTGTTATTATACTCAGTACTTTCCTTTTCATTGGTGTGTTACTCCTTCAATTCAAAACATTTAAAGGAATTATTATCGTGCTTTCGATCATACCGCTGGGAGTTCTTGGTGGCGTAGTATTCCTGCTCTTCACCGGCAACCCCATGTCGTTGGTTTCCATTATCGGCTTTATCGGGCTATCAGGTATACAGGTGAAAAATTCGCTGCTGCTGGTTGATTTTACCAACCAATTGCGCCTGGAAGGGCACAGCATCGACGAGGCTATAAGCATGGCAGGCGAAACGCGCTTTCTGCCGGTTGTATTGACTTCCATAACCGCGATATGCGGTTTACTTCCTATCGCGCTGAACCCCAACCCGCTTATCGCGCCATTAGCTATTGTATTGATTGGAGGATTGATCAGTTCTACCATACTGTCCCGGATTGTTACTCCTGTGATGTATAAATTGATTCCCCCAAATCTGGAAAGTGATGTGGATGAAAAGGATTAGTCAATTTTGTTCCGACTCGTTAGCAAATGTAATTTACCGGATGCAAGTGCATTGTTACACGGCTGGTATAAAAGTCTTGTTAAAAAGGCTCGCCACCTACTCCAAACTATGCTCTTTGCTGAAAGAATCGCACTCCTTAAATGTACCGTAACCTCTATTCAATAATCTTAAAAATTACATCAAATTACCTTCTGACCGGTTCGAACTTGTACCATCAACGTGTTCAAATTCGAGCTATTTTTTTCAAATCAGCTATAAACTGGTTCGTAATTAGACCTATAACCGACCCGGAAGCCTCTCATGAAAATGAGAGGCTTTTTTGTTTAGAATGGTGCGGTGATTTCTATGGCAATGCCAAATCTCATTTCACCCGTACCTGGCAAAGTGACCGACAGGCGAATGAAACGTAAAGACTATACAAGCGAAGTATCTTTATTTGTTTTTCAGCGTGTTTAGTTCTTGCCATTTCATTCGCCCTACGATTTTGTAGCCTAAGCGTCGAAAATACGTTGGTATATACAACAGACCGTTATAAGTAAAAAAGACTGAGTGGCGCAATCTATCTGTTGAATCTTAGAATAGTATACGAGTGTGCCGGAAAATTATAATTGATCGTATTGCCAGCGCTATGCAATAAGCCTTTCACAGGCTTTATTTTTTCAGGATCATGTGGCGTGTTTTTATCCGATAGCTTACCCGCCAGGGTGAGCGTATTAATCTCTGCTTTCCGGTGAGCGAAATTGTCTAAGGCAACATTCGTAATGATTTCAGAGTTGCCGCTGTTTATCACATGAATTATCATAATTCTTCCGTCTTCTGACCGGGTGGCAGTAACATCAAGCGGACCAGAAATTTTTACGCCTATATTAAGAGCAAGATGATTTTCCGAAGCCATTTGCTGAACATAAAAAGGAGGCATGCCCCATACGCGGTTTGGTGTGAAAAAGATTTGGCCCTGATCCCAGTCATTATCATTTTGTAAATAAGGCTGCAGTGCATTAGCTGGGCACGAAGTCAAAACAAAATCGCCATGACGGCGCACCGCATTTAGTATTGAAGCATGGCCGAGCGCACGCTGCATATTGTGAAGCCTGCCATTCTCTTCAAAAATTGCGCATCTTAAAGTGGTGCCGGCATCCCATTTTTTGAATAGCGCCTGCATATCCTGTAAATTTTTGTCTACAGTTGTTCCTGCATCAGCATTGTCAGCATCTACATGCAAATCCCAAAAAGCTGCTTTTCCGTTTACAGCATTAAAGAGCGATTCCATATTTGGCGATTCCGGTCTCCACCAGGCTGCACATATGAGTTGTAAATCAGGGTTCTTTGCATGAATAACCTTATACAAGGTGTTAAATCTCCTGGCGTAGTGTTGATAATCTTCCGGTTTATCACCCCATATCACCTCTTCGTTACCAATCTCGATATATCTTAGTTTGTAGGGTTGTATATGTCCTGTCATGGCTCTTTTGCCACCCCAAGTTGATGTCGCCTTTCCAGTAAGGTACTCGACCATATTAGCAATATCATCGGGAGAGTCTTCGGTATTTATAGCAACGGCAGGTTCAAAATGTGCTGATTCGCAGAACTGAAGAAATTCCTCTATTCCGAAGCCGTTTGATGAATAAGGATACCAATGTCCATTATATGGCGGACGCTGAGCGCGGTCACCTGTCATGTTTTTCCATTTATATTCTGGGGCATTAACCATCGAACCACCATACCGTAAAAAATTGAGACCTTGTTTTTGCATCATACCGCCAATGTCTTCCCGGATAGGCAAGCCTTTAAAAGTTTTGTTTGCGATTTTCACTAAAGTTGCCTGATCTATCCAAACTTTTCCCTTTTTGGATAAATAAATTGAAAAACGGGAGTTCGTATCCGTTTTTTTTGCCGTCAGTGAGAATTTGTATTGCCTCCAGATTTTATCGACCCGTTTGATTGTCGATGTCGCATAGGTTTGTTTCCCATCGGTGCTTTCCAATGTTACGGTGATCGGGCCGGATAAGACACCGGCTCGCAAATAAACAGAGCCGACAAACTTTTGGCCGCTTTTGACAGCAATTCCCCAGTGGTTAAGACCGCTGTTAGATATGCCAACTTTACCTGAACCGCTGATAAATTGTATCACCTGGGCCTGCCTGCCTGTAAAGGCATTAACAGAATCTATCTGGTATAACCCCTTCGCACTTTGATATACCGGCGTCCACTGCGAACTAACCTGGGTTGATGAAACAGGCGATAAGGGATCAACAGTCTTCATGTTCCCTGCTGCAACAGAAAAATAAGTAAATTTAGCAGCGGCATTGTTGGCGTAAATTCCAACCTGCCCCGCCAATAGGTGATGTTCTTTGTCTATAAATTCTATGGATGGCAATTGTTCATCATTTACGAAAACGCTGATTTTATTACCTTTAAGATTGACCCGCAGGCGAACACTTTTTTTGATATCAATTTCCTTTTTGCTCCACGCAATGTCTCTCCAACCATTTAAATATTTTTTTATTGTTATTTTGTTTTCACCCCTTGAAACGTCGATCGCATATCCAGTAGGATTTGGATTACCCGGCCTTACGTTATTCAATCTTACTAAAAGTCCCGCGTTGCGGCTTCTGTCACCAAAATTAATAGTAGCTTCAACTGTCCCATCTTTGACTAGTGTATGATTGCGGACAAATTTGAATCCAGGTCCAGCACTTAACGGAACGCCATTATCACCAATTCGCCATTCAGCAGGAAGCAGCATCCAACCGCTATAGCTTGTAGCCGGCGCAGGTTCCTCAAAACTTTCGCCGAACAAAAGCTGATTGTACAATCCGCCGTATATTTCGTGATTAACGTCCTCGGTGCATGAACCATATAAAACAGGAGATATTTTATTTAAAACCTTGCCCGCATCCACTTTTATTTGCGCAGTCTGTGATTGTGCAGTAATAGTAAAAAAAGAAGTCGAACAGATTAAAACCAGCGACAGAAGCATTTTATTAACAGGGCCTGATAGTTTCATTGTTTCAAAGATAGCTGTAAGTAATTTTTCAAATATCCTTTTTTTAAACAAGTCAGCTATAAATTGGTTCGTAATAAATCCCACCCCTGACCCGTAATGAGATAGTTAATTTTAATTATCTCCTTTTTATTTACCGCAAATATCTGTATATCAGAATCTCCAACATTTATATCACTTATCTTTTAATTGAACGAATGTCGGAACTCCATTGGCGAGAGGCTGGTCTTCGTCTTAAAGAGTTTACTGAACGATTGTAAATGTTCAAAGCCCAGCTCATAGGCAATCTTGCTGACGGAGAGGTTCGTGGTCGACAGCTTTTCCTTAGCCAGTTCGATCAGCTTGTTGTGCAGGTGTTGCTGCGTGTTCTGACCGGTCAGAGATTTGAGCAAGCCGCTGAGGTATCCCGGAGAAATATTTAGGGTTTCAGCAATATGTGTAACGCTGGGCAGCCCTTGTTTAGCCAGGGCGTCGCTGTTGAAATAGTTTGACAGATAATCTTCCAGGCGCGTCAGCAGTTCGTGGCTGGCGATCTTTCGGGTGATGAACTGGCGTTGGTAGAATCGTTCCGAATAGGTCAGCAGTAATTCGAGCTGGGCGATGATCACGTTTTGACTGAACCGGTCGATATTGGCATGATATTCCTGTTCGATATTTTGTGCGATAGCGATAAGTATGCTTTCTTCCTTATCAGACAGATACAGCGCTTCATACACCGAATAGTTGAAAAACTCGTATTGTTTAATGGTTTTCGCCAGCGGCGTATTCCATAAAAAATCCGGGTGGATCAGGATCATCCAACCTTCGGGACGTTTTACTTCAGCCTTATCGGCAACGCTATCGATACCAAATAGTTGCCCGGGTGCCATGAAGAATAATACCCCTTCGTCGAAGTCGCCGGCCTGCTGTCCGTATTTAAATTTGGTGTGCTGCACCTTTTTCAGAGAAATGGAATAAAAGTCAAAGATCAGGCTGAACGGAATTTCAGCGATGGGCATGGTAATATCATCCATGTGAACAACACTGATCAGCGGATGCGCCGGCTTGGGCAGGCCCGCGGCCCGGTGATATTCTGTGATCGTACTGAAGCGCAAAAGCTTTTGATTGTTCATAACACAAGATACTTATTTTTGATGATAGACTACGGCAAATTCTTTGGCAAAATCGGCCAGTTTGACTTTGCCCATCTTTGGCTTGTTCCGGTGAAAGTTCTCCAGGGCCTTACCACCGTGCATGGCGGCCTGCATTTCTACTAAAGTCTCCGCCAGTTTTTCCGGTATCCTGGCCATCTTCAATCCTTGCAGCATTTCCTTGTCCGGGAGCAGTACCCATTTCAACCAGGGTTTGCCTACGGCAGCACCAATGATCCTGGCCGCTTCGTTACAAGTCATTTCCTCACTGCCCACATAACGGATAGTGGTTTTTTCAGGATGTAATAATAACTCTTCCGCCACTGCATCGGCAATGTCTTTCGGCGATACAAAAACTATCCGGTCTTCCCCGCCATAATTTCCCATCAGCAGTCCGGTCTTACCGGTCAGCAGGGCCCAAAGGCCCGAATAGCGCAACGTCAGGAATTTTCCTATCAGCCCTTTGCCTTTAATGAGGTCCATGGACTGGTAGAAATTGGTATAAAATGAACCGGGGCGCATGATTGTTGTTGCCGCGTCCAGGCCATCAAACACGTTTTCAACATTTTCGCCTTTGATCAGGTCTGCTGCCCAGCCACTCATGAGCACAACACGTTTGGTCTTAGTCGCTTTCAAAGCCTGCGCGTAATTTTGCGCCATTCGGCGCAAATAATCGCCCGGATCGGGTTCGGTAAAACTCAGCGGGATCATGGTGTAAACCGCATCTGCGCCTTTAAAAGTGGCAGTCAAAAATGCGGCATCAGAGATTGATCCGATGGCAGGTTTAGCGTCAAGGGCTTCAATGGCCCCCTGTTTTTTCGGATCGCTGCTCACTACTGTGACATCGTGCCCCTGGCCAACTAAAGTTTCGGTCAGCGACCGGCTGATGTTCCCTAAGGAACCTGTTACAATAATTTTCATCGCTTCTTATTTGGTATAAACCCCGTTCTCAATATCAGCCAGTAAGGTGGAGTGCGTGGGATGCCAGTTCAAATGCTCCTGGGTCCATCGGCTCGACGCCGGGCAATCGATCGCGGCCATAGGTGAGAACCAGCCAAAATGTTCAGACGCCGCTCCGGGGGTTATTGATTTTACCGAAACATTGAGTTGTTTGCCTATGGCTTCAGCAATCGCTTTAACAGTAATGGCTTCTTCGGTGGAACCATGGTAACGCGCGCCTGGTGTTGCCTGTTCTAAAGCCAGGCGGAACAAATGAGCGGCATCCAGCCTGTGCACTGCGTTCAATTGATTAAGCCCTTCGCCGATATAAGCGGAAAAGCCTTTTTCGCGGGCGATATTGACCAGGATGGGTATAAAGCCGTGATGATCACCCTCACCATGCACCGATGGCGACAAACGTAATGACGCCGCACGGACACCCAGCGCTGCTACGGCATCTGCTGTGTACTCGGAGGCACGTGGCCAGGCCGGATTAAAAGGCGGTATGATTTCTTCTGTAGCCAAAGTGCCCGGACTCACCAGCGCCGTACCTGAAGTAACGATCAATGGGCGTTCAGAACCGGCCAGCATCGCGCCGATAGTTTCGATGGCTTTTTTATCTATTTCGCAAACTTCTTTGAACCTTGTAAAGTCGTGAATAAACCCGGCATGGATCACCCCGTCTGATTGAGCGGCACCGCTCCGCAGGCTATCCAGGTCTTCCAGGCTTCCGCGATGGACTTCCGCACCTGCTTCGATCAACTTATTGGCTGATGCATCCGAGCGCGCCAATCCCAATACCTGGTGGCCGGCACTAATTAATTCCTGCACAATGGCAGTTCCGATGAAGCCTGTGGCTCCTGTGACAAATACGCGCATATTGATTTTCTTTTGTTGATACAAAGAACGTCTGCGCCAGCCAACAAGATTTATCCAAATCTGCGTTTGATTTAGCCGAAAAGGTAAAAGCATACGGAGACGACTCGATTATACGCTTCGGTAGATTCCCAAATAGTATATACTCAATCGTTATCCTATTTTGCTCCTCACTCTTTATTTTTTAAATAACAGGAGGCGTGCATAGATAGAATTGGTGATAAGTGCACGATCGCAGATGATTTCTACGGTCTGGGGTGTTTGGGCTCATAAACTCCCAATTTGCCACCACCCGGCAAGGTCAATTGTGTGACCGATCCCCAACGCTGGTGCGCAACGGGGCTGCAGGCAACCCCCTGCGCAGACATCTCCTCCACAAAAAGATTGATATCGTCGCATAATAAATAAAACTCATGCGGGCCGTTTTCGCTGGATGGATGTACCGCAATTTCAGATGGTGGTAACCCAAAGATCAGCCAGTCATGACCCGCGTCAACGTTGGGGAATTTCAGAACATTCTTAAAAAATGCTTTGTCCGCCCCGGTATCAGCACTATAAATAATGGAATGGGCACCTGTGATCATGATGGATATACTTTTTAATAAATGTAGCAGTCTTATTTTATCTTTAATAGCTATAACGTGGAGAAAAGTGAACATAGAAAATTTCTTATTTTCACCCATGACAAGTTATATTGAACATGAAATGGGGTGTCATCCTGAGTAATCTATTTTTGCGCGCAAAAATAGATTACTCACCATGACATCCCGCCCTTGTCATTCCTCCTTCAGATTCCATAGGATTTTATATCTCAGGTAGACTATTCCACAAGCTTTACTCAAGCTATCAGTTTGATATTCCTTATAACCCGCCAGTTCTAAAACAAAATTCCCTGTTCCTTTTCCGGGCCTTGTAATTCCTTCTGATAGGAGCGGACCAGGCCGATAAGCTCCGGACCATATTGTGCCGCTTTCTGTGGGCCAACGCCTTTGATAGCGCTAAGCGCTTTGAGTACTTCCGGAAGTTTTTCAGCAATGGTAGCCATTGTTTTTTCAGACAGGATCATGTTAGGCATTATCTTGTCCTTTTCAGCTATTGTATTACGCCAGCTGAGGATTTGATTGAACAGCTTTTCGTTTGGTTTGGCGTTCAGGGCTTTTACGTAAGAGCGGGACTGGTCGGCCGCAACGTTGGCCTGTGCGCTTTTTTTGATTGCCAGGTACACATCAGCGGTAAAATTTTCTTTAGCAAAATGTTCCATCAGGTTGAGCCGGGTCATGAGGTAGCGGATGAGATGGTCGGCTTTGGCTGCTTTTTCTTTAGATTTCCCAATCAGGCCCGGGATTTGTTTATGCAAATTTTCTATGGTTTCCTTTAGTTTTTCGCAGAAATAAATAGCTGCTTTTCCAGTGCGCTCTGTTGTTAATTGCCTGCCAAACTTTTCTGCCACATCCAAAATGTCTTTTTGCAGGTTGGGAATAAGTTCTTCAAAACCGCGTGCTTTAGTTTTGAGGCCATTAAAGTTAAATAGTTCCGAAAGCAGGTGTTGCCTGTAAAGCTCACGATGCTTTTCCAGGCTTGCCTGATCTGGCTGCAGAGCCATGGCTTGGTTGTTAAAATGGGCAACGGCCGGATCTCCAATAATATTGTGCGGGGCGATAGGGTTGCGGAGCACCATGCCTGCCAGGCTGCGGCAACGGCTCAGGGCAACATAGGCCTGTCCGTGGGTAAAGGCTTCGCTCACATCAATAATGGCCTTGTCAAAGCTTAGTCCCTGGCTTTTATGAATGGTAATGGCCCAGGCAAGCTTTAAAGGGATCTGTGCGAAGCTGCCCGCATTGGTTTCACTAATCTCCTGCTCCTCCATCTGGTACTTGATATTTGTCCACTCAAGTGCCTGAACTGCTATCTCTTTACTTTCATTGCCGCATTGAACAAAAACGGTGTCGCTTTCAATCCGGGTAATGGTCCCTATCTTGCCATTATAAAATAGCTTTTCGGCAGAGCTGTCATTCTTAACGAACATTACCTGGGCACCGGTTTTGAGTTTTAGTGTAGTTTCGGTAGGGTAAGCATCTTTTGGGAACTCTCCGCGTACGGTGGCTTTAAACTCAAATTCCTGTTCCGGTAGTACTTCAATAAACTCGCTATTGATTTGCTGCGCCAGTGCGTTATGAGTGGTTAGTGTAATATATGGGTCTTCAGCGGTTGGGCGGAAGTCCGGCTGGTACCGGGCATTCAATAATTCCAGGCTTGCGGCACTTATTGTTTGGTTGCGTACTTCATTCAGGATATCGACAAAAACCTGCTCCTTTTGCCGGAACACGTGGTCAAGTTCTATCCGTACACAGGGTGCTTTTTGCATCACCATGCTACTGAAAAAATAGGGCGTGGTATAATAACGGCTCAGCATCACCCATTCCTCGTCGCGGATGATAGGGCTAAGCTGGGAAAGATCACCTATGAGCAAGAGCTGCACACCGCCGAATGGGTGTGCAGATTCTTTCACATTCCGAAGGATCAGGTCTATTTGGTCAAGCACATCAGGCCGTACCATGCTGACCTCATCAATGATCATCAATTCTAAATTGGTCAGCAACTCTTTCTTTTCTTCGCTATAATGAATATCCGGCCTGGTATTTCCGCCCGGGATAATTGGCCCGAACGGGATCTGGAATAAAGAGTGTATCGTCATGCCGCCTGCATTGATTGCAGCTACGCCGGTAGGAGCAACAACTGCCAGTCTCTTTTTTGATTCGCGGCGGATCTGTTGAAGAAAAGTTGTCTTACCGGTACCCGCTTTTCCGGTTAAAAAAACAACCGTGTTAGTAGATTCAACATAATCAAAAGCTAATTGCATTACCGGGTTCATCGGTGGTAAAGTTATGCTAATAATTTTAGTGTTTGCAACTGTAAAAGCAAAAATTTCTTCCAAACCAGGCTTGAAAAGATTTTATTTAGATGAGATCTGTTTTTCTAAGCGAACTGATTGAATTTTGAGCTAATTCAAATAAGCGACAAAGCACTTCGATATTTGAAAACCTAAACTCACATACAAATAGGCACAATCCGGGCTCAGAATACTATTTGTGAAACTGTATGCGAATTATTTGCAATCCCTTAGGCAGATAGCATAGTGAATTTGTTACGTACTGGAAAATACGCTATTATTGTTCAACTATTAACAATTTAATAATACTAAGCTTAATGACAAACTACAGCAAATTCACCGATCGGGAATTAGCTGCCATTTTAAAAGAAGGCAACCCACTTGTCTATACAGAAATTTTTGACCGGTATAAAGTAATTTTATATAAGCATGCTTTCCGGTTGCTTAACAACCAGGAGGAAGCTAATGATGTAATCCAGGATGTTTTTTTAACCCTATGGGATAAAAAGGAAAATCTTAGCTTTAAAAGTTCTTTATCGGCTTATTTATATAGCTCGGTGCGGAACCGGATCTTTGACCTGATTAGCCACCAAAAAGTGATCTCTAAATATGCAGACTCTATTCGCGACTTCATAGCGGAGGGTAATTATACTACAGATGGGCAAATCAGGGAAAAACAATTGGCAACTATTATTGAAAAGGAGATTGCCGCATTGCCATCAAAAATGCGCACTGTATTTGAATTGAGCCGCCAGGATGAGTTATCTTATAAGCAAATAGGTCAGCAATTAAATATATCAGATAAAACAGTAAAGCAGCAGGTTCATAATGCTGTAAAAATTTTAAGGCTAAAGCTTACTTCCATATCCGCAATATTTCTGTTTTTTTAGGATGAAAGCAAAGAATGGGCAGTTATTCTTCTCGTGCGGAAAGTCGTAAAAGTCCGTAAGGTTGAAAGAAGAAGCTCATCTAAACTTTTACAACTCCTGCAATCCTTCCAGCATCTGCAACCTTCAGTTATCCGGTTTCGAACATCATTTGTATCAGAAGCGAACGCCCGGATTCTTTCATTTAAATGTAATTATCTTATAATCAGACAAATAATTACTTGGAATTTGATTTGCCCTTGAGTGGTCATGAAAACAATGATCCGAGCCCCTAACTTTGTTAATTTCAGGAAAGAACATTATTAACCCCTGTTTATCAAATTGTAATTTTTTTCTGTTTTTTCTAATACATTAAGGTGACTTAGCCGTCTTATGGTTTATTAAGGGAAATTCCTGTTAACTATGACCGACAAACAGATAATATCACTTTTAAAAAAGTATGGTACAGGGAAGTTAAATCCTGAAGAAAAGGCAATCTTTGAAAGTTGGTACCTCAAACAGGCGGAAAATAATGACAATGAGTTAAGCGATATCGACCTGGACAAAAATTTAGCACTTATCCGCAGTAACCTGATGCGTAAACAGGAGCCCGCTCCGAAGTTTAACTGGTATAAGGTAGCAGCTGCAGCATCATTATTGATTTTTGTTTCTTTCGGCGCTTACTTTATCCTGCATAAAAAGGACCGCGCTTACACTGCTAAGGTAGCCAAAAAGGATGCAGCCCCAGGTAAAAACAGGGCGACGCTGATTTTATCAAACGGAAAAAAAATTATACTTGGTGATGCTTCCGATGGGAAACTTGCCAGTGATGCGGGTGTAACTATTAATAAAACCAAATCGGGTGAGATTATTTACAAAGCTGATGCAGCAAAAGGTAATGACACTCTTAAAAAGGAGTTTAATACGCTAACTACAGCAAAGGGCGAGCAATATCAGCTGATACTGCCTGACGGTTCGCACGTTTGGCTCAATGCGGCATCGGCAGTTAAATACCCGGTTGTATTTGATAAAAAGGAACGGATGGTTGAATTAAATGGTGAAGCATATTTTGAAGTCGTACACAAACAGACCTCTCCGTTCAAGGTGAAAACCAGGCGGCAGGAAGTGGAAGTTTTAGGGACGCATTTTAATATTTATGCCTATGAAGATGAGCGTATTACAAGGACAACATTAGTTGAGGGCTCTGTAAAAGTTTCATCTTTTACCAGCCATAGCACTATTGTTATAAAGCCCGGGCAGCAATCATTGGTTGATGATTATAATTTGAAGGTAGAAACGGTAGATACAGATGATGCTCTGGCATGGAAAAACGGATATTTTGAATTTAACGATGAAAGCCTGGAAAGCATTATGAAGAAAGTGAGCCGGTGGTATAATTTAGATGTAGAATATCGTAATAACACGGCAAAATACCAACTTTTTAGCGGCAGTGTATCCCGATATAAAAATGTTTCGCAGGTTATTAAAACCCTTGAATTAACAAATGCTGCCCATTTTAAAATTGAAGGGAATAAAATATTGATAATAAAGTAAATAGAACCTTATCAAAATAGAGACAATAAATTAATTATTAACTAAACTAAATCGAAATGAAAAACCTGGAAGAAGATTCTTAACAGTAAAAATCAATCGGTGATCAGGATAAAAATATCAGGGGTGCTTGGAACACCCCTGAAGAATACCTGGTCAAACTGAACAGTGTGTTGAATACCATTTTTAATTTAAACAGATAATCAAATGTATAAAATTTATACTAATTCTTTATGCTGGCTGCAACGCCGTATAACAAAATTCCTGCTGATAATGAAACTGACTATTGTTTTATTGATTGTAAGCTTGATGCAGGTAAGTGCCTTAACCTATGCTCAACGAGTAAGCTTAAATAAGAAAGAGGTAACGCTTAAACAGATTTTTAAGGAAATTAAAAAGCAAACGGGTCATGATGTATTATATCAGCCAAATAAGCTTAATGCAAATCAAAAAATCACTGCTAATTTTGATAATTCCTCTTTAGATGAAGTGATGAAAGCTTGTCTGAATGGAATGCCATTGGTTTACACTTTTTATGAAAATTCAATTGTTATAAAAGAAGGAACACCGGCAGTTAATAAGCTATCTGCTGCGCCTGCTCAGCTTATTACCGTAACGGGTAAGGTTGTCGATACAGCCGGACTTCCTCTTCCGGGTGCAACAATTAAGGTAAAGGGCACTAAGCTAAGCACCGTTGCCGATGTTAATGGAAAGTTTACCCTAAATGGGGTTGAAGAGGGTGCTACTTTGCAAATCTCCTTTGTTAGCTTTATTACTCAGGAAGTGAAGGCGGCTACCAATATTACGGTTAAATTACAACCGCAGGCATTCGGCCTAAATGAAGTAGTGGTTTCAGGTAGTTATGGTACAGTCAATGCCGCAACCGAAAGAGCCATATCAACAGTAGTTACGGTTTCGGGCAAGGATACCCAAGACAAACCGGGAGCCAACGCATTGGACGCCCTGCAGGGCAGGGTTCCGGGTTTGAGTATTTTGTCAAACGGAGGCGAACCATCGCAGCAGCCCTCTATACGGCTCCATGGTTTAGGTTCTTTATTCGCGGGTACCGACCCTTATGTGATCCTTGATGGTTCCCCTATTGATTTAGCAACAGTATTAACCATAAACCCAGATGACATTCTCGACTGGAAAATCTTAAAAGATGCTGCATCCCTGTCTATTTATGGTTCACAGGCTTCCAACGGTGTTATTATTATTAATACCAAACGGGGTTCATACAATAAACCCTCTTCCATTACATTTGGCAGCCAGTTCAGCTACTCAAGCATTGCCGACCTGAAGTTTTTTAAACAGTTCATGAACAGAAACGAACTGATAAATTTTGACTTAAGCTCCGGGCTGCAAACTCAAGCGCAACTGGACAAAGCTTTGGCGGCAATACCAGTGAAGAATGCGGATACAAAATGGTATAAATACTATTATAGAAGCAATACACCGGCTCAAAAGTACGATTTGTCAGTAACTGGCGGAGGCGGCAAAAGCACTTATTATATATCAGGCGGATACCTCACCTCTACCGGTATTGCTGCAGGTTCGGGATATTCCCGCTATAATATGCGTTCAAATGTAACCTCCCAGGTGAACAAATGGGTACAGGTTGGCTTAAATTTTTCACTTGTTTATGACATTACACATACTAACCCCTATACATCTAACAGTACAAACGGCGGTTTGAGTATGTTTGCAGCGCCTTATATCAGCCCTTATCAACCCGACGGTACACCATATCCCACTGTTATACCCGGCTGGGGCGGTCGCCGCAATCCTTATTATAATGTTAGTGAAATTCCGGTTAACAACGACAAGCTGACCATTAACCCAACCGCCTATATCCAGGTTAAACCAATCACCGGGTTAACCCTTAAGTCACAGGCAGGCGTAAATGCTTATGATTATACAGTCTCAAACATAGTAATGCCTTCATACCTTGGCGTTACGGGCTCCCTTGGTACAAATACCCAGAGTTATGAAAGATATGCAAGAAAAACATTTACCAACACAGCTGAATATGCATTTACCGTAGGTGGTGCACACCATATCACTGCTCTGGCCGGCCAGGAATATTCAGATGGCGACGATCAGGGTTTTTCTGCTTATGGCGAGGGGTTAACAGATGACCGTTTAGTGCTGCTGGGGAACACTAACCCCGATCCAAGGAATATAGGCTCTTATCACCAGGAATATGTCACTAATTCTTATTTCGGCAAACTGGACTATAATTTTAACGAAAAATATTATGCAACAGCAACCATACGTAGTGATGAGTCATCAAGGTTTAGCCCCGGACATCTTCGGGCCACCTTTTGGGCTGGCGGTTTAGCCTGGGAAGCCAAGAAAGAGAACTTTTTAAAAGATGTTTCATGGATTGACAACCTGACGTTAAAGGCAAATGTTGGTACCTCAGGAAACTCCGCGATAGGTAATTATTCAAGCCCTGCGCTGGTAACACCTAATGCGCTTTATAATGGTACAAATGGGTATAATGTAACTAACCCGGGGTCGCCAAATTTAACATGGGAGCAGCACCTGAAATCTACTTTTGGAATAAATTTGTCTGTGCTTGACAGGTTCCATCTTGATCTTTCTTATTATATAGATAAGGGAACGAATGAACTTGCGCCGGTTCCATATCCGGAAACAGCAGTTCCGCCTAACACAGCAACTATCTTTCCTTACGGTATCCTCACAAACGCTGTAACCCTGGTAAATAAAGGGGTCGATATTGATTTCTCTGTCGATCTATGGAAGGATAAAGCGCACAATGGCTATCTTAACTTTTTCGTGAAAACTGAGATCACTCATAACAAAATTACCAAATTATTCCAGGGCAGGAACAGTTTCCCGATCCCCGATTATTTATTGTCATGGGCAGTAGGGCAGCCGGTAAACTATTTTCTCCCACTATGGGCTGGGGTTAATGCGCAAACAGGCGCTCCTCAATGGTACCTGCCAGGCCCTGATCCATCCGTTACCCGTAAAGATCCTAAAGCGGTAACAAGCAATTACAACAGTGATGCACTGCAGCAAAACGCCGGTATTAGTCAGTACGCACCATCACAAGGCAGCTTTGGCTTTAACGCCGGGTATAAAGGTTTCGACCTGCAGGTAATGTTATACTATGCTTTGGGCAAACATCTGGTTAACAATGACGGGTATTATTTCCAAAACGCCAATGTTTATCCTGTGGGCTTCAACGCATTTAAAGATGTACAGAATTATTGGAAAAACCCCGGAGACGTAGCACGTTTCCCTGATATTAATAACTATCAGATGACACAGTTTGATTCGAGCTTGCTTGAGAACGCATCTTTCATGCGGTTAAAAGATGTTACATTAAGTTATACATTACCTGATGCGCTTCTGTCCCATACAAAAGTTATAAAAGGTCTGAAGTTCTTCGCGGAAGGTCGTAACCTGTTTACTATTACCAAATACACAGGTCCTGATCCGGAAATTGATTCAAACTTATCGTATGGTGAATACCCGGATACTAAACAATATTCGCTGGGTATCAGGGTAACCTTTTAAAAGTTGGACTATAATTTAAATGATAAAAACATGAAAAGATACAATATATATATTATAGCAGGGTTAGTGATCTTTACGGTTATTGCAGCCTGCAAAAAAGTTAGTAAGATACATCCGTATGATTCAATTGATCAAGCTTCTGCTTTTGCGTCAATAAGCGATGCATTAAAATGGGATGTCGGCACTTATTCAAATTTCAGAGGGGCCCAGGCTCTTGCAAGCGCCGTGACCGATATACAGGCCGATCAGTTAAATATTACCCTGAGTAACGGTAACAACAATACCGATATATACAAATGGGGAGCGTTTCTTCAGGCAGGCGATGTAGCAGGCACATGGACCAATTACTCTAATATCCTCCAGATTAACGTTGCTATTGCAGGGTTTAAAACCATTAAAACAAGCAGTGCGGCAGATGCGGCTAAATTGAGCCAATATACAGGTGATCTTTACCTGGCAAGGGCCTTTTACTACCACTCATTGATATTGAGGTATGGTAAGGCTTATGACGACGCTGCCAGCGCTGCTGCAAATCCGGGTGTTCCCCTGGTTTTAACCTATGATGTAAATGCGGTGCCCCCCAGGGCAAGCGTTAAGGCTGTTTATGACCAGATCCTCTCGGATATAAATACAGCCGAAGGCTTGCTGGCAAATGTTGCCGGTACACAAGGGGCAAATACCTTTAACATTGATGTGGCTACCGCATTAGAAGCAAGGGTAAGGTTGCACATGCATGATTGGGCCGGGGCTTACGCCGCCGCCACTAAATTAATAAGCAGTGGCAAATATCCCCTGGCTAGTAACCTGGCTGACTTGCAAAACTATTGGTATAACGATGGCGTACAGGAAGATATTTACCAGTGCTTTGCCAGCATAAGTGAGCTCAGTGGCGGGAATTCAACCTTTTTGAATTTTACAAATTCTACCAAGGCTTATAATCCGTCATATGTTCCAACCAAAACAATAATTGACATGTACGACAATGCGGATATCCGCAAGGCCACCTATTTCGCCAATCTTAATGTAAATATAAACAGTGTTGTAGCCAATATTAATTTGATAAATAAATATCCGGGTAATCCTGCATTTAATACTGCGGGCGCAATCTCTAAATACGTTAATGCGTCAAAGGTATTTCGTATCGGCGAAATGTACCTGATAGCTGCAGAAGCTGCTGCTGGTAATTCCGATCCCGCGAATGCGCTGAAATACCTTAATTTATTGCATGCTGCACGGGTAGGCGGAAGTACAATCAGCGCCAGCGGAACAGCCTTAACAGATGCTATAAGGAATGAAAGAACCCTTGAGCTTGCATTTGAAGGCTTCCGTTTGGATGACCTTAAACGCTGGCATTTGGGCTTCACAAGGGGCGCCGCTCAGAACGTTGATGTTCTTATAGGGCAGGGCATTAGCTTAACCATTGCCGCTGATGACAATAAGTTTGTTTGGGCAATCCCTCCTTATGATATGACGCTTAATAAAAATCTAGTGCAAAATCCGGGTTGGTAAAACCATATTTGGAGTAACAAAAAACAGACAGTCTATTTTAGACTGTCTGTTTTTATTGTAAATGCTCACCAGTATAGCCCCCGGTTAAAAATGTTATTACACTATTGGCAGTTTTACATAAAAGATTGTTCCATTATCCCGTTTGCTGTTAAACCAGATCTCGCCTCCGTGTGCCTCTACAATTTGTTTGGAAATGGCTAATCCTAAACCAAATGGTTGTTCTCCGGCTGTTCCGGGTCTTCTTGCTTCGGTGAACATGTCAAATATTTTATCTTTTATCTCCACGGGGATCCCGATGCCGTGATCTTCTACGGCAATAATTACATGTTTTTCTTTTTCTTCCAGTTTTACAAGGATACTGGCGCCGCTGGGACTAAACTTAATCGCGTTAGCAATCAGGTTGCTAACTACCCGCCACATTTTTTCCCGGTTTACCGATAAGATAACAGGTGTGGTTTGTAAATTAATATACTGCCCTTTGGCGTCTGCCTTGTACCGCAACAGGTCAACGCAATAATGCAGCATGAGTGATAAGTCTACAGGTTCTATTTTTAAGTTTTCTACCCGGGTGTGCACCTGGAGCAGGTCGCTTACTAATTCAAGCGAGTTTTGACCTGAAGTTTTAATAAGCTCCAGCATCATCCTGTCTTCTGCCGATCGATCCTCGTCTTCCAGCATTATAGTCGCTACCGAGGTTATTCCGCCAATGGGGTTACGCAGGTCATGCGCTACTATCTGCATCATCCGGGTATTGTCTTCCTGGCTCTGCTCCAGATCAATCAGCGTTTTTTGCATTTGGTTGTTCTGTTGGCTTATTTGCCGGTTTAAACGGCGGGAACCCTGGTACTGGCGGGAAACGATCAGGATCAGCAGGATACTTATTGCACAAACAGCAATCAACAGCCAGATCTTGGTTTTATTGCTTCTATTGCTGATTCCCAGCAACGTGTTATCATCCTGTATCGCATTATACTTGATATAATCGCCAATGAATTTTTTTAGCTTGTCATTCTCAGCCGTTAAGGCTGTTTCCATTAAACTGTGAACGCCTACGATTTTATCCTTGTTGCCCGACATTTCGGTATAAGCTAAAATAACCTTTAGTACCTTAACCCTCATAAAAACATACCCCTTTTCCTGAACCAACTTGTAGGCGCGATTATAATAATTCAGCACACTGTCCGGTTTGTCTGCATAATAAGCGGCATATAATCCAAACGAGTTGATCTCAAAATATTCCAGCCCTGCATTTCGCGATTCAGATAAAGATCGGTTGATCAGCGGCAGGGCTTCCTGCTTCTTCCCTTTATTGAGCAGGTTATTCGCTTGGATCTGCAGGATAGCTATCAGCATCCGCTCATCTTTATACCTGGCTGCAACCTTTCTTGATTTATCCAGGTAATAGCTAACACTGTCATCAGGAAGCGCTGCATAAACCAGGCAATAATTGGCATATACCAGGCTCATAATGCTGTCCTGTTTCAGCTTTCTGCCCGTTCGGATAGCCTGGCGGGAAAGTACTTTAGCTTTCACGCTGTCTCCAATTTCTGCGTACACGGTAGCCATGTTCAATAAAGCCTGGGCTGTGTTAGCCGTATCAGACTGTTGCCTGTAAGCTATCAACTCCTGGCTGAACAAATCCAGCGACTCCCTGTACAATCCGCTCAGGTAAAGCGCAGAAGCGATCACGTTATCTGCATCCGTTTTCCCTTTGGGGTAATGGAGCCTTATCGCTATAGCTTTGGCCTTTATGCCGTAATAAAAGCAACTATCGGCGTTTTTCAGGTGGTAAAGCATTCCTATTCGGTTCAGGCAGTTTACCTGGCCAATGCTGTCTTTTATAAAAGGAAGCCTGCGTTGCTCCTGTTGGATCAGCGCGGATTGGCCTTGTGCATAATTAAGGCAAAGGCAAAAAAACAGTACCCGGATAAGGTATAGTATCGACTTTGGTAAATGCATTTTCGGTAGTTGTAAATATTTTAATCTAAAATACGATTTTTTGAACAGGTTCTACGGTATTGGGATACGGGATAATATAAGTAAAATCTAAAAACAATACTACTTTAACATGAGTTCGATATAAAGGTTGGCAGCATAGTGTTTTATTATCAGCTACTTACATCTATTTAATCCACAATACAAGGCAAATCTGCTGATAATCAGCATGTTCCACTTTGTTCCGGGTGTTCCGTGAGTAAAAATGGAACGCTTTGCCGGCGTGGATACACAAACTTGCGCTTCGCCTCATCTAAAGTTACGGCTGCACGCAGTTGGAGAAGGGTTTGGGTGAGGTGACCGTTTGCTTCTGTCGAACTCACCTTACTTTAATAAATTATGATGCTGTAGTTCCTGCGATTTGGAATATACAAAGTTGTCCGCAAAGACTGGTAACCTTTTGAAAAGCAACAGCCATATTGTAAAAGCAATGTAAAATCGTAATAGCTTTATAGTTTGGGTTGTTTTGCGTTGCAAAGACTTTGTAGCTTTGAGTTTGAAATATATAATCCGATGGATATTAAAACAGAAACGCTTGAACAGTTTTATGAGCGCACAAGGCAGCATATCCCCAAAGAAATGCAGAACAATATTGGAGGTGCCCACTTTAATGTAAAACGAAGATGTACTGTGAACAGGGTGGCGCCCTATAACCGCCGCGATTATTATAAAATATGCCTGGTAACCGGCAAGGGCGTTCATTTGTCAAATAATAAAGAGACGTTGATAGAAAAACCGGCTATCCTGTTTTCAAACCCGTCAACCCCCTCATCATATCAATCGCTTGCTGACGGCCAGGGAGGCTTTTACTGCCTTTTTAACGACGCGTTTTTTTCAAACGGATTGAAGAATGAAATAAAATATGAAAGCCCGTTGTTTAACGATTCGCTTCAATCCGTATTCATACTGAACGATGACGATTTAATTCGTTTTTCGCGTTACTTTACTGATATGGAAGATTTGTTGGAGGGAACCTATAAATTCAAATACGACATGATCCGCAACGTGCTGCAAACCCTGATTCATGAAGGGATCAAGCTGCAGCAGCCGGGCCAAATCAAAAGTATTAACCCGGCTGATCGGGTAGCTTCGCGTTTTTTTAGTTTACTCGACCAGCAGTTTCCCGTGGATTCTCCGTCAAACCCATTACAGCTAACAATGCCGTCTGCTTATGCCGATCAGTTGAATGTTCACGTTAATTACCTGAACAACCTGGTTAAACGTACTACCGGTAAAACTACCAGCACGATCATTCACGAACGCATTATTGCCGAAGCCAAAATTTTATTGCTGAATACAAACTGGGATGCTGCCGAGATTGCCTACAGCCTGGGTTTTGATTATCCGTCGCACTTTAATAAATATTTTAAACAATATGCAAGCACCACCCCTTTGCTGTTTCGTGAAACTCTGAAAATGGCAAGCAACTAACCTTTGATTTATATAATCATCAATTTGATTTGTATTACCCGTGCGTGTGTTATCGCTTTAGCTTTGCGCTAATTAATAATACATCCCAATGAAAAGAATTGATGAATCAAATAAAAGAGCAAGCACCATACTGGCCTTTGCGCTGATCCCGCTTTCGGGTTTTGCACTTGATGTATATATCCCATCCCTGCCTGATATGGCTTCAAAGTTACATACCGTTCCCTCAGCCATCCAGTTAACCATATCCATTTACCTCATCAGCTATGGCATCTGCCAGTTATTTATCGGCAGCTTGCTTGATAGTTTCGGGCGCTACTTGCCAAGCGTGGCCGGCTTGCTTTTTTTCAGCGCGGCAAGTTTTGTTATTGCCCGTTCAGAAAGTTTGCAGGTTATTTACCTGATGCGCGCTATCCAGGGTATTATGGTGGCAACCATTGTAGTAAGCAAGCGCGCCTTGTTTATTGACCTGTATTCGGGCGATAAATTAAAACACTATACCAGCTTATTTTCAGTTATCTGGGCATCGGCACCTATTATTGCACCATTTATAGGGGGCTATCTCCAATTCCATTTGGGGTGGCAAGCTAATTTTAATTTTCTTGGATATTTTGGCTTATCGTTACTGGCCCTGGAGTTAATCATCGGTGGAGAATCAATTAAACAAAAACATCCCTTTAACCTCAAGCAAATAGCAGGCGCTTACGGATTGATGATAAAAACAAAAGACTTTACGGTGGGCATGGTTGTATTAGCTTTAACTTACGCTATGATGCTGGTTTACGGTATGACCAGTCCTTTTTTAATTGAAAAGTTAATGCATTACCCGGCAACGGTAACCGGAAATGCCTCGCTTATCTCCGGCGTAGCGGTACTATCGGGCGGGCTTTTGTCAAAATATTTAATCACCAGGCCATTTGTAAAGAAAATATTGATCGCTGCAAGCGTCCAGGCAATTGTTGCCATTGGCTTAACTATTTTTACCGGCTATCTGCATAATATTTATACATTATTAGCTTACGTAATTATCCTGCATGCCGCAATAGGGTTTATATTTAATAATGTACTTTCCTATTTGCTTACCCGGTTTACAAACAACGGTGGTAAAGCCAGCGGGTTAGCAGGCGGAGGCTATATTATCTTTACATCGGCATTCAGCTATACGGTAGTAAGTGCCTTGTCTATTAAAAGCCAGGTATGGTTAGGCGTAAGCTATTCAGTTTTGTCTGTTGCTGTGCTCATTATATTTGCCTGCACTAAGTGGATAAGTGAACCGGTAACTATTAAGAAATTAGCCAGAGAAGAGCCAATCCCGCTTCCTGTGATCGATTAAATTATTTAAGGAAATTTTATCCAGGGAGGTATAATTTAAATTATCTAATTATATCCCTCTCCTGCAACTGGGGAGGGTTTTTCGGAGTTTTCAGCGCTCGACGAAAAGTGTAAAACATAAATAACTTAAACTTTTTAGCTATAAATGTGTTGTAAAAGATGTGATTATAAATGGATTATAATCCTGTTTTTTAAATTACATACTTATGAAAATTAAATTTTTGTTACCGGTGATACTGCTGGTAGCGGTAGTAGCCCAAAGTTGCATAAGCAATAAAAAATATGCCGAATTACAATCAAACTATAACAAATCGCTCGACACGAACAGTAAACTGAAACAAAGCTGGCAGGTAACCCAGCAGGAGCTTTCCGGATCGAGGGCCAGGGTAACCAGCCTGGAAGAACAAATAGCGCAGGCAAAATCAAATGCCGCCGCCCTGCAGGATGCGCTGAATCAATGTTTGGCAGGCACTCACCAGGGTAATGTAAATATTGCCAAGCTGGCCGACCAGATCACCGCCTCGTCGCAATATATCCGACACCTGGTGGATCTTAAAAATAAGAGCGACTCCCTGAACCAGGTGCTTACTAACAACCTTACCCGCTCTTTAAGCCCGGATGAAATTAAAGATGTTGATATAAAGGTGCTTAAAGGCGTTGTGTATGTTTCATTGTCTGATAACATGCTCTATAAATCAGGTAGCTATGAAATTTCAGACAAGGCGGGAACTTTATTAAGTAAGGTAGCCAAGATCATTAATGATTATTCGAACTATGATGTACTGATTGAAGGCAATACAGACAATGTGCCTATTAAACAAACAAATATCCGGAACAACTGGGATTTGAGTGCTTTAAGGGGATCATCGGTTGTACAAGCATTGCAAAATACATATAATGTTGACCCTAAGCGCTTAACAGCAGGTGGCAGGGGCGAATATAATACAGTGGCCGATAATAGTACAGCTGGCGGTAAATCATTAAACAGGCGTACACAGGTGATTATTACACCAAAATTAGATCAGTTTATGGGCCTTATTGGTAAAGATCCGGCACAAAAAGCACCGGGTCAATAATATTAAAAGTTTTTAACTAAGCTTAACGCCTCCCGGGAAACCTGGGGGCGTTTTTTGTTAAAAATTCCCCATATGTATACCTGTAGTAAATCTGCAACAAAAACGTATTTTTACGAATGACTTTTGATTTCAACAACAAAAATGTACTTATAACCGGTGGCTCAAGGGGAATAGGGCGCGTAACTGCACAGCTCTTTGCAGCATCAGGTGCTGATGTAATTATCACTTATAAAACCAACCGCGAAGCTGCCGAACAAACGCTTGCTGATCTTAAACCTGGCAATCACAGCAGCTACCAATTGGATGTTGCTGATCCTGCAGCTATTGAAAGTTTCTTTAATTTGTACCAGCAAAAGTATAAAACGCTGGATGTTTTGGTTAACAATGCCGCTGTATTCCTGGAACATAAAATTTTAACGGCAAACTACGATAACTGGCAGCAAAGCTGGGACGAAACAATAAAGGCCAATCTTACTGGTCCGGCCAATATGTGTTATTTTGCTTCGCGATTAATGGTGAAACAAAATAGTGGTAAAATTATCAACGTATCATCGCGTGGCGCATTCAGGGGCGAGCCGGATCATCCGGCATATGGTGCAAGCAAGGCGGGCTTAAATGCAATGAGTCAATCGTTGGCTATTGCACTGGCTCCTAATAATATCAGCGTACATATTATAGCCCCGGGCTTTGTGGAAACAGAGATGGCTGCCGGGTTACTGAACAGTGCAGAAGGAGAGGCTATTAAAAAACAAAGCCCCTTTGGCCGGGTTGCCAAACCGGAAGAGGTGGCTCGCTTAATTGCCGTGTATGCCAGCGATGGCCTCGAATTTACAAGCGCCGGGATTGTTGATTTGAATGGAGCTTCGTATTTGCGGAGCTGATTTCTTTAAATTTGATATACACAGCCCTCTACACCTAAAATATGCTTAAAATAAAGTTAACCGGTTTGCTTTGTATTGCATTTGCAATAAATTGCCTTGCTCAAAACGCACCTACCCCGCAATGGCGGCCATTATACCATTTTACGCCACCCGTAAACTGGACGAATGACCCTAACGGACTGATATTTTTGAACGGGAAATTCAACCTGTACTATCAGCATAACCCGTTCGAAAACAAATGGGGCCACATGAGCTGGGGCCATGCAACCAGCAGCGACCTGGTTAACTGGAAGAAGTTACCTGTTGCCATACCCGAGATGATCAGTCATGATACCATTACAATGATCTATTCTGGTTCGGCAGTGTTTGATAAAAATAACACCAGCGGTTTTGGAAGTTTAAATAATCCCCCCGTTGTGGCTATTTATACTGCCGATCTGCGCAGTCAGTATAAAGAAAAGCAACATATAGCTTACAGTAACGATGGTGGCTTAACATTTAAGCAGTATGCCAAAAACCCGGTCATCGACCTGGATAAAAAGGACTTCCGTGATCCGAATGTGTTTTGGTATGCGCCCACAAAGCAGTGGATAATGACGGTTGCAATGGTTGATGAGCACCAGGTAAGGATCTATGGGTCAAAAAATTTAAAGGAATGGACAAAGCTCAGTGATTTTGGTCCGGCCGGCTTCATAAAAAATGGATGGGAATGCCCTTCGCTGTTGCCATTAACGGTTAACAATAACCCGGCAAAAGTTAAATGGGTACTGCTTGTATCTGCAGGTGGAGAGCATGGGCCATTAATGCAATACTATGTGGGCGATTTTGACGGACACACTTTTAAAAATGACAATGCCGCTGATAAAGTGTTGATGGTTGATTATGGCGACGCCTTTTACGCTGCAATAGCCTGGCGGGATGCACCGGCTAATAAAAAGATCCTTTTAGGCTGGCTGCAAAATGGAAGACCGGAAACATCTCCCTGGAAGGGCCAGATGTCTATCCCGCGCGAGTTATTATTAAAAACTACAGCTGATGGGTTAAGGCTTATTCAGCAGCCGGCATCAATTGTTACCGGTAAGCTACTGGGCAAACCGGGGGTTTTTAAAAGCAATATGGTTATTAACAATAAAACAATGCCCTTATCCGCATCAGGGCATTTTGATGGAAATGCTTACTGGATAGATGCTGAATTCAATGGTGCAGCTTATAAAAAAGCTGGCTTTAATGTTGCCGAGAAAAATGGCACCGGTAAAAAAGTTATTGTAGGTTATGATGCTGTTAAGCAGGAATTGTTTATTGATTGTACAGGTGTTGAGAAGGATAATAAATCCGCAGAGCACCTGGTTCAGACCGCATCAATGAAACCCGTTAACGGTGTAGTTAAGATCCAGGTTTTGATGGATAAATCGTCGTTGGAAGTTATAGGTAATGACGGTGAAAAGGTGATTTCAACCATGATCTATCCCGACACTGATGCAACCGGTCTTTCCTTATTTACTGATGGGAAAGTTATGGTTAAAAGTTTGAAGATTTGGGATTTGAATAAGAAGTAAACTTGTCTTTTAAAAACCAAGATAAGATTTACGAAATT
>JAQBOS010000559.1 GCA_028287925.1 Mucilaginibacter sp.
AAAAAAGGAAAGAAAACTGAATGGTTAGGAAGCATAAATAAATTAGGGATTAAGATGTAGTTAACAAGGACAAATTTGGAAAGCTATTTCCAAATTTATCCCTAAATTTACCCTTATCATATTCAGCCGTCTACCATGAAACAAAAATTCCATTACGACACGGTTACAGAAGCCATTGAGCAACTTAAAAAACAGGGGTATAATCTTGATCTGAATTTAAAAGAAAATCATTTTGTGGCCGGCGAACAGCAATACCCGGCGGATGAATTTGAGATTGTTGACCTGTACCGTTATGAAGGCCCTTCTGATCCGGCTGATGAGGCTACGGTTTATGCACTGGCTTCGGCATCGGGTATAAAGGGAATATTTGTGTCGGGCTATGGGATCTCAACAGATGATGATTCGACAGAAACATTGAAGCAATTGCACTATAAATATCATCAAAATAAGAATTAAAAAGAGGTTGTCTTAAATCTAAAAATGATTCAAAATAATATTTGGTCTCTGTGATCTTTGCGTCTTCTTTGTGTACGCTGCGGTTTATTTTTTAACCACAAAGCCCGCAAAGAAAGCACCGGGAAACACGGAGTTTTTATTATCTGCACTTATTCTTCATTCAATTCTGCTAAATCAGCTTCTAACGATTCTATCTTCCTGAAATATTTTATTTTATAATAAATATGGCCGCCTATTAATGATGCTATGGTTAAAGCGCCGCAAACTATTAATACAATGTTTGTTGGTATTGCCCAATAAGTAATAAACAATTTTATAAAGGCATAAAAATATAACGGGTAAAGAAAAAGGTAGATAACGTTCATCAGCACATAAAATCTCTTAAATTCAGCTATCGTTTTGGTTAACGTTTCTTTCAAATTTTCGCTGTGATAGATGGTGAAAATGTTTTGCTGCCTCTTATAAACCCACATGGTAATAACGGCATAAATTATCATTATAGCCACGTAAATTGTCGTTTCGCCAAAAGTGATCTCCTTATGCGGGAAAAAATAGTGTTCAACCAGGATTATTAAAAGAAATACGATCAGTATTTTACAGATCACTTTACTAAAATTGTTCCAGTAAACGTTTTTTTCGTGCAGCTGGCCTAAAGTGTTTGTTGCGTTCATGATTATGTTATTTAATGTTTCAGGTGTATGTTTTTGTTGCTTAAGTTCCTGTTGCTGGATAGTGTTCCAGTGCGCTTTGAAATCGTCCAGTTCCATATTATCCAATATTAATAAGCGTTCTTAATTTTGCCTTTATCCTGTTAAGTTTAAACCCCACGTTTGATTCTGAAAGACCCATGATCTCTGCTATTTCTTTATAGCTGCAATCATCCATGTACAGCATGGTTAATGCGCGCTCAACTTCAGTAAGCTTTTTTATAGCTTCATACATTTGCGCTATATCTTCATCAACATTATCATTTCCGGCTGCTGCCACCCGGAATGCTTCATCATCCAGGCCGGCAAATTTTTCGCGCCTGGTTTCTTTTCTTAACCGGGTAATGGCATTGTTAATTGCAATGCGGTACATCCAGGTTGATACTTTTGAATCGCCCTTAAATGCCGGATACGATCGCCAAAGCTGCAGCACTATATCCTGGAAAAGATCTTCCTTATCCAATTTATTGTTGCAATACATATTGCAAACCTTATAGATGAGGCCCTGGTTTTCGGCAATGAGTTTAAGAAATTGATCTTTCAAAAAAATGTTGTTTATGCAATTAGTCGCACAGTATCAGGAAAACTTAGCAGAATTTTAAATTTTATTTTTGAGAGGAATGCAGAGACGCTGTTTTTATAAAAAAAGGCAAAAAAAAAGACTTACGAAGTTTTTAAAACTTCGTAAGTCTGATCCGGGCTGTATTATTTATTATAAACTACTTTATACCGTAATGATCATTCATCAATTTTTCAAACAAGCCGCCGGGCAATACGTGTTTTAAAGTTTTGGCAATTGTTTGGCCAAATGCTCCAACCAAATAACGATGCGCCGGACTTGATGAATCAACTATCTGGCATAGTTTTTTGCCTATTATATCCGGACTGGCGCCTACGCTTTCGTCCTTTTCCATAGCAGCAACAGCCGTATTATATTCTTTCTCCAGCATTTCGTTTTTTATCGGGAAAGTAATTTTCTCGCGGTTTTGGGTGAAGTCTGATTTAAAGTCTCCGGGGTTAATAAGCGTCACTTTAACACCTGTATTGCGCAACTCCATCCGCAAGCTTTGAGAGTATCCCTCAATAGCATATTTTGATGCGCTATACATGCTTTGATAAGGCAAGCCAAATAGTCCGGCCAATGAGCTGATATTTACAACAAGGCCATTTTTAACGGCTATCATATGTGGTAATACCGCGCTGCTAACGCGTACCACACCAAAAAAATTAACTTCAAATTGTTTTTTAGCGCTTTCAACAGGCATGGCATAAGCCGGGCCTGTAACGCCATTGCCGGCATTGTTTACCAGCACATCAATCCGGCCTTCGGCTTTGATAATTTTATCAATGGCAGCATTTACCGATGCATCATCGGTAACATCCAGTTCAATAGGTTTAAATGATACCGATTTGATGCGTTTCAGGTCGCGGGATGAACCATAAACCGTATGCCCTTTTGCCTGAAGCGCTGTAGCGCAGGCCAAACCTATCCCGGATGAAGCACCGGTTACAAGAATTACTTTACCCATTGTTTTGTTATTGCTTACTGTGTTGATTTAGAATAATGCCGAGCCGTAAAAATGCGAATAAAAATGAAAGCGGAAAAATTGTTTTTTAATTATTATAGCAACATTTATATATTGGGAATTAAAAACAATTTGTAACTAAAAAAATAGATTTGAAAATATTATCAATCAACTATTTATCTGTATTTTTATTAACCTGATTGTTGATAGCTAATTTAGTGATATGATAAATACGAATATTTTGAAACTAAGTGTGTTTTCACGCAGATTTCAATTCTTAAATTTTACCATTGAGAAAATTAACTAAGCAACATTAAATAATACCTGAACCCAATAAATGCATGGTAAGTGAAAAATACCTGAAAGAAATATTCAACTCATCATTATCCCCAATGATGATTCTGTTGCCTGATGCACCCCATTTTTCAATTGTTGATGTAAACGATGCCTATCTTAAATTAAATGAATTTACCCGGGAGGAGTCGGTAGGAAGGGGCTTATTTGAGGTTTTTTACAGTGATAGATATTATGAGATTCCCGGATGGATAGAGTCGCTTGACATTGTTTTGGCTCAAAAAAAGCCGGATAAAATAGCGCTTCGAAAATACGAAGTCCCTGTTGCCGGAACACTTGATAAAAAAGTAAAATATTGGGAGATAGATAATATCCCCATCCTGAACGATGATAATGAAATCGTATTCATAGTTCGCTCAATTACTGATCATACGCATGATACTATCGCCCGGAAAAACACTGAGCAGGCTTTAACAGAATCCCGGAATCAACTTTACTCGCTATTGCAAACCATTGAAGGGATAGTTTGGGAGGCTGATGCGGATACTTTACGGTTTACTTTTGTAAGCGACCATGTAAAGCAGATCTTAGGATTTTCAACAAAAGATTGGCTGGGGCAACCCCGTTTCTGGGAAAACCATATTCACCCCGGCGACAGGGAAGAGGTTTTAAATTATTACAATTTAAAATCACGGCCGGCTAAGAGCTATACATTTGAGTACCGGATGATAAAGGCCGATGGCGGCACTGTATGGATAAAAGATATTGTTTCGATAGTTAAAGAAGGGGGGAAGGCAAAATGGCTGCGCGGGCTTATGCTTGATATAACGGCAACCAGGAGACTGAGCAACCTTGAAAATCTGGAAAAAAATGTACTTGAGCTAAATTCCAAAAATCATGTAACCGTTCAGGAGATCTTATCCTATTACCTTAGCGGAATAGAGGCGCTGTTTCCGAAAATGCTGTGCTCTATCCTCCAGGTAAAAAATAACCGGCTTTATAACTGGGCTTCCCCATCATTGCCAATATCATACATACAAGCGATAGAAAGCCTCCCGATAGGTGAAAATAGCGGATCGTGCGGAACAGCAGTTTATTTAAAGAAAAAAGTAATTGTAAGCGATATTGCAACCGACTCAAGATGGGCTGATCATAAACAGATAGCGCTGAAGTATGACCTGCGCGCTTGCTGGTCGCACCCGGTTGTTACTTCCGAAGGTGAAGTGATTGCAACATTAGGGATGTATTACAAGGAGCCCAAAAAGCCTAATGAAGAAGAATTAAAAGTTATTGAAAGGGTAACGGCTATTTTGAAAATTATTTTAGAGAACCGGCAAAAAGCCGAAATAATAGCCGAAACAAGCGTTTTGATGACCCAAAGCCAGGAGCTGGCACACTTTGGAAACTGGCATTGGGATGTGCAAAATAATATAGTAAGCTGGTCGAACAGTTTGTATGCCATATATGGATTAAACAAAAAAACCTTTAAAGCTACGTTTGAAGGATACCAGGAAATGCTGCATCCTGATGACAGGGAACGGGTGTATAATATTATTTCCAATGTATTGAAAACCAAGGAAGATGTTGAATTTGAAGAACGCATAATAAGGCCGAACGGGGAGATGCGGTATTTAAAATCATGGGGTAAGCTAAAGTGCGATACAAACGGGATGCCGCTGGAAATGATTGGCGCTTGTTTGGACATTACGGAAAGTAAAAAAACGCAGGAGGAACTGCAATCGAGCGAGTCGCGGCTGAGTACCCTGGCAAATTCGCAAACCAACTATGTGATCCGGATTGGTTTGGATGGGAGGCTTACTTATTTCAACAAAAAGTATATTGAAGATTTTGACTGGATTTTAAAAAATAAAAAAATTACAGACATTGATTCATCTTCCACCGTTCAGCCATACCATCATCAGCTTGTAGCAGAAATGGTAGATGAATGTATTAAAAAACCCAACAAAGTATTCCAGGTTGAAATTGATAAAATAGATAAAGGCGGCGGCGTAAAACCAACTTTATGGCATTTTATAGGCTTAACAAATTCAAACGGCGAAGCTGTTGAAGTGCAGTGTATCGGTTTGGATGTTACCAATCTTAAAAATGCGGAATCTGCTATTAAAAAACAAAATAAAAAGCTTTTGGAGATAGCCTGGATGCAATCGCATGTTGTTCGGGCGCCGCTTACAAAAATCATTGGGCTTGTTGATCTGATAAAAGATTTTCCTAATAATGATGACGAAGAAAAAGAATTGTTAGACCATCTGCTTACCTGTGCTAATGAGCTGGATAATATAATCAGGAGCATATCGGCAAAAACAGAGCAAATTGATTTGAAAGCAAGCGTTACTTCAAAACCGTAGAAACTTTATAAATTATCAGGCGTTTCAGGCTTAATAAGATCAATGTTTTTCATAACCAGCCTGTTTAGCGGCAGGCTTTCCGGGTAATTATCCTTTACAAATTTTATCAAGTTTTCGCGGATATAACAGCGCAGATCAAATGCCTGTGAGGAGTTGCGGGCACTAACCAACACGCGAATTTCAATACAGTTGGTTTTTGCATCAGTTACCTGGATCACTTTTACGCGCTTATCCCATAACGGAGTGGTGGTAAGCAACCTGTCGAATTCTGTCCGCAGGGCATCAACGGGTGTGTTATAATCAAGGTACAAAAAAACGGTTCCTAAAATTTCGGAGGATGTTCGTGTCCAGTTTTGAAATGGTTTCTCAATAAAATAATTTATGGGTAATATCAGCCGCCGCTGGTCCCAAATGTTTAGCACCACATAAGTAAGCGTTATATCCTCAACCCGGCCCCATTCGCCTTCCACAACCAAAACATCATCAATGCGGATAGGTTGGGTAAAAGCTATCTGGAAACCCGCCAGCAAATTTCCCAATGATTTTTGTGCGGCAAAGCCAATAATTATTCCGCCAATACCTACCCCGGTAAGCAGCCCTGCGCCAATTTTACGCACATTATCGAAGCTAAGCAGGATGATGGCGATGGTAATAAATATGATAACAGATGCCAGCAATCGTTTTACAAACTGCATCTGCGTACGAACTTTGCGCTCTTTCAGGTTATCGTCCTTATTAAGGTCATAAGTATGATAAACGTAATCCTCAAAAATATTAATGGCGCTTATTAATACGATGGCGAAAGAGATGATCAGGCCAATTTCAACCGTCCGGCTTAATATCAGATCGTACTGTGGGCTGAGCACCATTAAGGGCTCCATCAGGTTCAGCATCAGCAGCGGCACAAAGTGATTCATGGGGCGGCTAAAATGCGTAATGATACTACGGAACAGGGAATAATCGGTATGATTTTTATTATAGTTAAGGACGGCCTTAATAATGAATTTAACCACTAGGCCAATCACTATAGCCAGGCCAACTATAATTAAATTCCACGCAAATGGCTGAATGCGTCCTGACCATTCTTCTACAAGATCTTTCATAAATACGCCTTTTGTTTTTTACAACACCGGGTATTAAAATTTGTTGGGGCTTAAAATTGAAAGAATCAAACATGGTACGAACACCTTCTGGAATAGAAAATAATATGCTACAAGCATGACCCATCGGGTCAACCCCTTTGTAGAAAACAACGCGGAAGAGAATTTTTGCCTCGGAGAGGCTACCCTTTGCCATCATTTATAAAAAGATAGATTTAAAAAAGGAAACACAAACTTGCTTCTCCCCAAAAGCTTGGTAGCCCCCTCTAAATCTCCCCCGGTAGGGCTAATCTATGCACACATCTTTTAAGATGCGCAAATAGAATGCTTTTCCTGACATTTCACAGCATGATTTGCATCTTGCAAAGAAAGTTGGCTATAACCGG
>JAQBOS010000002.1 GCA_028287925.1 Mucilaginibacter sp.
AAAAGGCACCTACACTAACAATGCCTGGCACCTGTCTTAATTCGTGAAATTCATTTTAATTCGTAAAAATTTGCACCTTTTCAATTCGTGAAATTCGCCTCAATTCGTGAAGATTCGTGCCATTCAATAAAAAAGGCCTCGAAATTTCTCTCAAAGCCTTTACAGATTAAACATTGTTATATCTTATTCGCCTGATGCATGCTCATGAGTAGCTTCCTCGCGGAACAGCTTGGCGCTGAAATAATCATTATTCATGTGACTGATGTTGGTCATCTTTATTTCCTTAGGGCATTCGGCCTCGCAGGCGCCGGTATTGGTACAGTTACCAAAGCCTTCTTCGTCCATTTGGGCAACCATAGCCTGTACGCGGCTGTAACGCTCTGTTTGCCCCTGCGGCAGCAGCCCAAGCTGGGTTACCTTAGCCGATACAAACAACATTGCAGAAGCATTTTTACAAGCCGCAACGCAGGCGCCGCAACCAATACAGGTAGCGGAGTTAAATGCTTCATCAGCAATTACCTTCGGGATCGGGATAGCATTGGCATCAATAGTAACCCCGGTATTTACCGAAACAAAGCCACCGGCCTGCTGGATCCTGTCGAATGCTGAGCGGTCAACCGCAAGGTCTTTTACTACCGGGAAAGCGGCAGCGCGCCATGGCTCAATCACAATGATCTCGCCATCATGAAAGGTGCGCATATGCAGCTGGCAGGTAGTGATCGCATTTTTAGGCCCATGCGGATGTCCATTGATATACAGCGAGCACATTCCGCAGATCCCTTCTCGGCAATCATGGTCAAAATGGATCGGCTCATCACCCTTAAGGATCAGACTTTCATTAACCACATCCAGCATTTCAAGGAATGACATATCAGGCGAAATTCCTTCCGCCTTGTAAGTCACAAAAGCGCCTTTTGTGTCAGCATTTTTTTGCCGCCATACCTTGAGTGTTAAATTCATATTTCCAGTACTCATTCTTTTTTAGATTTGAGATGTGAGATTTGAGATATGAGACTATTTATTTGACAACATTTTTTGAAAAGCAAAAGTCATTTTTTGCACTTCATCAATCTGTTTTAATAAATCGTCTAATAGATCATTACTTAATAAGTTTAATTTGTTTGATATTACTAGTTGAGTTTGTAGCTCATAAGAAGAGCCATTGGCAATTCCTAAAAAGTTGTTAAACTCCTTGTTCGAGTTTCTTCCTGCACCTTCAGCAATATTTGATGGTATAGACACAGCCGATCTTCTTGACTGACTTGTTAATCCAAATCTTTCATCAGACGGAAAATTTGCAGTAGCCTTATAAACATCTACTGTCAAGTCAATCGCTTTATTCCAGATCTTCAGCTCCTTCAAATTATGCATATGAAATTAGATTTGAGATGTTAGATAGGAGATTTGAGATAAAAACAAACTCACATCTACATCAATTTTTAAATTTTTTTATGACTAAGATCTGAATTGAAACGCAGCTTATCTCACGTCTCTAATCTCATATCTCACGTCTAAATACTACTTATAGCTCCGCTGAGTCAAGTGAACAAATTCAAAATCAAGCACTTCCTTATTCAATACCTCTGGTTGGTTGTCTCCTTTGTATTCCCACGCACCTACAAAAGCAAAGTTATCATCATCACGCAACGCTTCGCCTTCAGGTGTTTGCGACTCTAAACGGAAGTGGCCGCCGCATGATTCTTTACGCATTAAAGCATCATCAACCATCAGTTCGCCAAGCTCAAGAAAATCGGCCACGCGGCCTGCTTTTTCCAATGCCGGGTTAACTTCTTCGTTCTCGCCTACCACTTTAGCATTCTTCCAAAAGTCGGCTCTTAAAGCCTGGATCAATCCTTTTGCTTTGGTTAAGCCTTCCTCGGTACGCGCCATTCCGCAATACTCCCACATAATGTGGCCAAGGTCGCGGTGGTATTCATTAACCGTTTTGGTGCCTTTTAAAGCAAGCAATTTATTAATACGGGCAAGCACATCCTGTTTAGTTTGCTCAAAAGCAGGATGTTTAGTGTCAACCGGTTTCGGGCCTATAGTAGCCAGGTAATCGCCCAAAGTATAGGGGATCACAAAGTAACCGTCAGCCAGTCCCTGCATTAATGCAGATGCTCCCAGGCGGTTAGCACCGTGGTCGCTAAAGTTACACTCGCCCAAAGCATAAAGGCCCGGCACGTTCGTACTTAAGTTATAATCAACCCAAAGGCCGCCCATGGTATAGTGTACCGCAGGGTAAATGCGCATGGGTTGTTTGTAAGGGTCCTCGTCAGTAATTTGATAATACATATCAAACAGGTTACCGTATTTGGCAGCCACGGCATCTTTACCAAGGCGATGGATGGCATCGGCAAAGTCAAGGAACACGGCAAAACCCGAGCTACCTACCCCACGGCCGTCATCTACCATTTCCTTAGCGTTACGTGATGCCACGTCACGCGGAACAAGATTCCCGAATGAAGGATATTTTCTTTCAAGGAAGTAATCGCGGTCATCCTCTTTTACCTGGTCGGCAGTTAATTCCTTTTTCCTCAGTTTTTCAGCTACTTCAACAGTTTTAGGGGCCCAAACTCGTCCGTCATTACGTAATGATTCCGACATCAGCGTTAACTTACTCTGATGATCACCTGAAACAGGGATACAGGTTGGGTGAATTTGGGTATAGCATGGATTTGCAAAAAACGCACCGCGCTTGTGTGCACGCCAGGCAGCGGTAACATTTGAGCCTATGGCATTGGTTGATAAGTAAAATACGTTACCATAACCGCCTGTAGCCAGCAATACGGCATGGCCACTGTGGGTTTCAACTGCGCCGGTTATTAGATTCCGGGTAACAATACCTTTGGCATGCCCATCAATAGTAACCACATCCAGCATTTCGGTGCGGGTGTACATTTTCACCTTTCCCAAATGGATCTGGCGGTTAAGGGCCGAGTAAGCGCCCAGTAAAAGCTGTTGCCCGGTTTGTCCCCTCGCATAAAATGTACGTGAAACCTGCGACCCGCCGAATGAACGGTTATCCAGCAAGCCTCCGTATTCGCGGGCAAAAGGAACGCCTTGTGCCACACACTGGTCAATAATATTTACTGATACCTCGGCAAGGCGGTAAACGTTTCCCTCGCGGGCACGATAATCTCCTCCTTTAATGGTATCATAAAACAGGCGGTAAACACTATCGCCATCGTTCTGATAGTTCTTTGCAGCATTTATCCCACCCTGTGCAGCAATAGAGTGTGCACGGCGCGGGCTATCCTGGAAACAAAATGCTTTCACATTATAGCCAAGCTCAGCCAGTGATGCCGCTGCTGCGCCACCTGCCAAACCCGTACCTACAACTATTACATCGTATTTACGCTTATTGGCCGGGTTAACCAGCTTTAAGTTAAATTTATGCTTGCTCCATTTTTCGGCTAATGGACCCTCAGGAATTTTAGCATCTAATTTTGCTTCCATTTTATATTTTGATTTTTAGGTAGAGAGTCAAGAGATCAAGAGTCAGGAATCAAGATTAATTATTCTTAATTCTTTTACTTTATTTCTTAGGTCTTACCTCATATCTTGCTTTTATTTTTGTTCGTTAGTCCTAATTCTTTTGACTCTTGTATCTTGACTCTTACCGTCTTGACTCTTGTATCTTACTTACTCCCTAAACTCTGTATATAATAAACCACCGGCATAGCCGCAAAGCCTATCGGGATAATTACCGCAAACAGCCATGTACCTATAAAGTAAACTATAGGCGTATATTTACGATGCACCCACCCCAACGTACGGAAAGCGCTTTGAAAACCATGCACCAGGTGAAACGACACCGCAAACATGGCTATCACATAAAATATAACATAAAGCAAATTGCTGAAGCTGTTGGCAACACGCGAATGCAGGTCTTTCACCCTTACTATCTCTATATTATTTTCTGTTGATACTGATTTTTCAAAATTGGGAGATACAGGCACATAATCAACCGATGTTGTTTTATCTGTCGCCAGGTCTGTACGGTATTCTTTATAAGCAACTTTATGGCTGTATTTATAGGCAAACCAAAAATCGCTCATGTGGATTACAATAAACAACAGCAAAATTGAACCCAGCAAACCCATGTTTTTTGACGACCATGTAGCAGGTGATTTATTGGTTGATGCGTATGATACCGGCCTTGCCTTACGGTTTTTTATAGTTAAAACCAATGCATAAACCGCATGTACCACAATTGATAGATACAGCAGGTAAGCAATTACCTCGATAGGCGGAAAATGCGTAAGGAAATTGGCGTACATGTTAAAGCCGTAACCCTCGTCATTACTAAACAATAACAGGTTACCGCCAAGGTGTACAATTAAAAAGGTACACAGAAACAAGCCCGTTAAAGCCATTATCAGCTTCTTTCCCAACGATGAGTTAAAGGTTTGTTTAAATTCGCTCATTATATTATCAGATTTATTTGGCAAAAGTATTTATTAAATGCCAAAAGATATAAATGGAAACAGCTTATTAAGTATGAATTAACTATTTAGAAACAATCTAAAATACGATGTTACTGTTTTATTTTTGCATATAATTTTCCTTCTCATATATTAGCGCCTTGAAGCAAGAGTCAGGATTATAAGAGTCAGGAATCAAGATAAAAAATGAACCTGGCAAATAACTTTCTCTACTATTTAATTTTCTTGTCTCTTGATTTCTTGTCTCTTGATTTTTAAATCTTGGTTCTTAAATCTTTTACAATATGAAATTTCCATATATTATTATACTTGGTTTATTAATAACCGGTTGTACCAAGCAAGCCCACATTGAGTTTGCCGGCACTGCAACGGGCATTAAAAACGGCGTTTTTATTGTTAAAACCCTTGGCGACAGCGCCATTTTCGGCGAGAACATAAAGGATGGAAAATTCTCGATAGCAAAAAAAATACTGAACCATCCCGGTTATTATAAAATGAACATAACGGATGCCAACAATACCGATGAGCATAATCCTTATGAAGTTTACCTGGAGGACGGAAAATATACGATTGAAGCAGAAGCCGGCAACCTATATAAATACCCCAAAATTACTTCACCATCAAAAATACAGGAGCAGCTCTCGGTGTTTTACAGCCTTGCCGATAATATGAGCGTTGAAGCGATGCAACAGGTTAAACAAATAAATAAGGAGCTTAAAGATAAGTATGCTGGTTTATCGCCTGATGCATATAACAATTTATTGGGTAAGCTGCAGCAAAACGAGGCCAGGATCCGCGATATTGATGCCATTGCGTTTAAGCAGTTCCTGAAGCAATACCCGCAAAGCGAGATCAGCACACATATCCTGTCGAAATTAAACTATGAAGGCGATCCGGTTAATTATTATACAATTTTTAAAACGCTTCCCCTGGCAGCACAAAACAGTGAAGAAGGACAGGAGATTGGTAACAAATTAAGCCGCCTTATAAATTTGGTTACCGGCAAAAAAGCTCCGGCCATAGCTGGCAACACGCCCGATGGTAAACCGTTTGATGCAAAAAGCATCAATAAAAAGCTGATTGTAATTGATTTTTGGCGGGCAGGCAATGAATTAAGCAGGAAAAATCACGACCAGGTAAAGTCGCTTTTAGCACAGGATGAAGTATTTAAAAATGTAGCATTTATAAGTGTTTCGCTTGATTCAAAAGCTGACTGGTGGACCACCGCATTAAAAGATGATCAATTAACCTGGACACAGGTATCTGATCTTAAAGGCGATGACTCGCCAAATGCAGCCAATTGGAACATAACAGAAATACCCACCTATTATTTATTGGATGGTCAATGGAACATTGTTGTGCCAAATATTGGGATCAAGAACATTAATTTTGAAGTATCAGAATATTTGAAAAAGCATTAATCAATAGGCAGCACTTTATCTTTTGCTATCGCGAAGATCCTGTCGCTTTTATTACTGCGGATGGCTACCCTGCCTGTAAATTGACCGAACGAGGGCAATACTACCTGTCTTGAACCGAAAGCAAAACAAGGCAATGTTATGGTTTGCCGTCCCCTGCCTGTTAACCTTACTCCCGGATGGATATGTCCGCAAAAAACATAGCCTTCAGCCTGCTTCAAATCACTATCTGTTAAGGGACAGTGCAACATTAAAAAGGGACCGATCAGTAACTCATCATGCAGCCGGATGTTTAGCCCGGTGTAGTAACTATCGTCAATAATATCATGATTTCCTCTCACCAGTATGATCTCCAGTTTTGGGAACTGGCTGCGCCAAAGGATGAACCAGTCCCAGTCGGCATTCATATCGCTGTGAAAAAAATCACCCAGGAAAATTATCTTTTCAGGTTGATGTTCAAATATCAGGTCTGATAATACAGCCAGTTCATTTTGCTCCATATCTCTCGGCACAGCAATCCCCGCCTTACGAAAATGCCCTACCTTACCCAAATGCACATCAGCCGCAATTAAAGCCTTTTCCTGCTGCCAGTAAATAGCCTTTTGTGGTAGTAATAAAAGATCCTGGTTTAATAAATTGAAAGCGATTGCGCCATTCGTAAACATGGGTAAAAGTAATAAAGCTATCTAAGACTTACGAAGTTTTGAAAACTTCGTAAGTCTGTTGGAAGAGTATCTAAACTAATTTAATATATTTAAACGATGTTCGAGTTTTTTAAAAAAATAATAGAGTATTTTGATTCCCAACATATTCCGTACATGCTGTCAGGCAGCATTGCTATGGGTTTGTACATTGTACCGCGCGCTACAAAAGATATTGATTTTGTAATTCACCTGCAACCGCAGGATATCGATAGCTTCGTAGCTCATTTTGATGGCGCATATTATTGCAATAAAGATGCCGTTATTGATGCGGTAAAACGTCAAAGCATATTCAATGTAATAGATCATGCATCGGGCTTTAAGGCTGATTTTGTAGTACTGAAAAGTAGTGAGTATCGGCTTGCAGAATTTGAACGCAAACAAACGGCGGATTTTTATGGCATTAAGATATATGTGGTTTCGCCCGAGGATTTATTAATTTCGAAATTGATATGGATCCAGGATTGGCAGGCTGCTGTGCAAATGGAAGATATAAAAAATCTTTCTACCCTTCCGGCTCTTCAAAAGGATTACGTAGCAAACTGGATAAAAAAGTTAAATTTAAATACCTTTAACCTGCTTGAATCATGAATGATACGCCAGAACACGTTAAGCAGAAGCAGCTGGAAATATGGTTGTCAAAATCGCCGGAGGAAAGGCTGAGGCTAACTCTTGTAATGAACGATGAACTATATGCCTTTTGGGATGAGTTGAAAAAAAACAATCCAAAAATCAATCCTGCCAAACCTTCCGGTAAATAGCAAAAATTGTCCGACAGGATCCCTTATAAAAGCTCATGCGTTAGGCTGGTGGAAACCGGTGTTCCTATAAATGGACTATTATGCCCGGGAAAATCGCTCAAACTCTTATAGCTTATAGCGGGATTTGTATTGCCTTCTTCAATGGCCCAAACCGCCATTGCATATAAAACAGGTTTCATAGCCAGGCCTGATGCGCTTAAACTATAGGTAACATGAGGAGGGATTACCGGCCTGGCCTTTCTTATCACCAGGTCATCCGCTTCCAGTTGCTTTAGCTGTTGGGTTAATACTTTTTCGGTAATGGTTGGGATTGCTCTTCTTAACTCATTATATCTTTTGCTGCCCGACAATAAATGAAACAAAATAATGGGTTTCCAATATCCGCCTATCTTTTCCATAACATAGGTTACAGGGCACTCCTTAAAAGCGGTTTGCTTATTTTCCTGGATGGTTGAACTTTCTTTCACTTTAGTCATGGCCACATACTACAGGGTAAGTACTTGTACAAAAGTAGGCACAAAAATACCTTTGTGACCAATAAATCTTGAAAATAAACTATGAAAATTACACTCACAGGATCATTGGGCAACATCAGCAAGCCTTTGGCCAAAAAATTAATTAATAACGGG